>NZ_JBWKPM010000008.1:0-193039 GCF_059418245.1 Roseateles sp. GW821-FHT09B06
ACGATGATTTCCAGGTGCAACTCGCCCATGCCGGAGATGATGGTCTGGCCGGACTCTTCGTCGGTGCGCAGGCGGAACGAGGGGTCTTCGGCAGCCAGGCGGCCCAGGGCGATGCCCATCTTCTCCTGGTCGGCCTTGGTCTTGGGTTCGACGGCCTGCGAAATCACGGGCTCGGGGAAGATCATCCGTTCCAAGGTGATCACGGCCTCGGGGTCGCAGAGGGTCTCGCCGGTGGTGACGTCCTTCAGGCCCACGCAGGCGGCGATGTCGCCGGCCAGGATCTCCTTGATCTCCTCGCGCTGGTTGGCGTGCATCTGCAGGATGCGGCCGATGCGCTCCTTCTTGCCGCGGATCGGGTTGTAGACCGAGTCGCCGGACTTCAACACGCCCGAATAGACGCGCACAAAGGTCAGCTGGCCGACATAGGGGTCGGTCATCAGCTTGAAGGCCAGGGCGGCGAACTTCTCGTCGTCGGCGGGGCGGCGGCTGACCGCCTGCTCGTCGTCGTCGGTGCCGGCCACCGGCGGAATGTCGACCGGCGAAGGCATGAAGTCGATCACGGCGTCCAGCATGCGCTGTACGCCCTTGTTCTTGAAGGCGGTGCCGCACAGCATCGGCTGGATCTCGCCGGCGATGGTGCGGCTGCGGATCGCCAGCTTGATCTCGTCTTCGGAGAGGTCGCCCGTCTCCAGATACTTGTTCATCAGCTCCTCATTGGCCTCGGCGGCGGCCTCGACCATCTTCTCGCGCCATTCGACCGCGCCGGCCTGCAACTCGGCCGGGATGTCCTCGTAGCTGAACTTCATGCCCTGCGAGGCCTCGTCCCAGATGATGGCCTTCATCTTGAGCAGGTCGATGACGCCCTTGAAATGCTCCTCGGCGCCGATCGGCAGCACGATGGGCACCGGGTTGGCCTTGAGCCGGTCCACCATCATCTGGCGCACGCGGAAGAAATCGGCGCCGACGCGGTCCATCTTGTTGACGAAGGCCAGGCGGGGCACCTTGTACTTGTTGGCCTGACGCCAGACGGTCTCGGACTGGGGCTGCACGCCGCCGACCGAGTCGTAGACCATCACCGCGCCGTCGAGCACGCGCATCGAACGCTCCACCTCGATCGTGAAGTCCACGTGCCCGGGGGTGTCGATGATGTTGATGCGGTGCTCGGGCAGCGACAGGTCCATGCCCTTCCAGAAGCAGGTCGTCGCGGCCGACGTGATCGTGATGCCGCGTTCCTGCTCTTGCTCCATCCAGTCCATCGTGGCGGCGCCGTCATGCACCTCGCCGATCTTGTGGTTCACCCCGGTGTAGAACAGGATGCGCTCGGTCGTGGTGGTCTTGCCGGCATCGATGTGCGCGGAGATACCGATATTGCGGTAGCGCTCGATGGGGGTCTTGCGGGACATGGTGTCACTCCTGGCTCGGGTTTGTGCGTCGGTGCGCGCAGATGGGGATGTTTTCCCGGATCTCCAGTCGAATGTACTCGTGGGGGCGCGACCGTGCCAGTTGCTTGGTTTTGCGCGCGATTCCTCGGCAGGTGCGCGAGGCGTTGCGCGCCGTCCGTCGTACCCCATGTTTGAGGGGGTGGTGATGGGTGCGATGACATCTCTGGCCTGCGTTTTGCTGGCTACATTCCGAGCCCAGGGAGAGAGGACACATGAAGAGAAGCTTGTTTTGTCTGTTGGCGACGTCGGGCTTGCTGAGCTTGGCGCCGGCCATGGCCGCGGACGCTGGGGAGTCGAGACCGCGTGCCGGCATGACCTGCACGGTCCCGGACGGCTGGTGGTCGCTCGATCCCCGCAAGCCGGAGCAAGCGGAGGCGGTGCTCGTCGTGGCCTTGCGGCCGCTCGTGACCGCGGAGCCCGGGGCCTGGGTGCAGCCGCTGCGCGGTCAACTGACCGGCTACCAATATCTGATCCCGCTCGCCCGCCTGCAGGCATGCCGCGCGACCTGAGCCGAGCGACGCCGCCTCGCCCGCTGCCGCGGGCGCGAGCCTGACGCGCGGAATCTTCGCATCGGCCTGAGCGCCGGCGCCCGGTCACCAACCCGCCATTGGCGGGTTTTTTCATTTCAAGATCCCTTGATGGGTCGCTGCAAGTTCATCCAGCACTTGTAAAGCAGTTTGCAAGTCCTTCTTTTTGAACGACTTTTATTGACGTCAAAGCTCCAATAACGGGCTGTAAGTACTTGATTTCATTGAGAATTTTTTGGTTTTCGGTATTGACCGGCGCGCGTGCGATAAGTAAAGTGGTGAAAAGTGCAATTTAGTGGGTCGCTGTGGCGAATTTCGTGTTTCAAGGGGCGTCGGCCTTGGCAATGGATGCCAAGGGGCGGCTGGCCGTCCCAACACGGCATCGCGAGACCTTGCAGGAGCTCTGCGCCGGCCAGCTGACCCTGACCAAACACCCCGAGGGTTGCCTGATGCTTTTTCCGCGCCCGAGCTGGGAAACCTTCCGCGACCGCATCGCTGCCCTGCCGATGTCGGCCTCGGGCTGGAAGCGCGTCTTCCTGGGCAATGCCCAGGATGTGGAAATTGATGCCTCCGCGCGTATCCTGATTGCGCCCGAGCTGCGTGCCGCCGCCGGCCTGCAGAAGGATGTGATGCTGCTGGGCATGGGCAGCCACTTCGAACTCTGGGATGCCGCCCGCTACGCGGCCCACGAGGCTCAGGTGATGCAGTCCGAGCTGCCGGACGCCTTGAAGGATTTCAGTTTCTGATGGCCGCGCCCGACACCTCCTCTTTCACCCACACCACCGTGCTGCTGCACGAGACGGTGGATGCCGTGCTGACGCGGCCCGATGGCGTCTATGTCGACGGCACCTTCGGCCGTGGCGGCCATTCGCGGCTGCTGCTGAGCAAGCTCGGGCCCGCGGGGAGGCTGATCGCGATCGATCGCGACCTCGAGGCCATTGCGGCCGCCACCTCGGGCGATACGCGGGTCTCGGACCCGCGTTTTTCCATCTGCCATGCGCCCTTTGCCGAGATGCGCGCCGAGCTCGACCGGCTGGGTGTGCATCGGGTGGACGGCGTGATGCTGGATCTGGGGGTTTCCAGCCCCCAGATCGACAACCCGGCGCGCGGCTTCAGCTTCCGCTTCAGCGGTCCGCTGGACATGCGCATGGACACGACACGCGGCGAAAGTGCCGCGGATTTCCTGGCCCGCGCCGACGAGCGCCAGATTGCGGAGGTGATACGCAACTATGGGGAAGAACGGTTTGCTGCACAGATTGCAAAGGCGCTTGTTGCTTGCCGCGCAAGCGGGAGTCCAGTTCGAACAACCGATGAGCTTTCCAAAGTCGTGGCTGGCGCGGTCAAAACCCGCGAACCGGGCCAGGACCCTGCAACGCGCACATTTCAAGCGCTTCGGATTCAGGTCAACGCCGAGCTTGAAGAGCTCGAGCAGGGGCTGAGGGCCGCGCTGGCCCTGCTGGCGCCCGGCGGCCACCTGGCGGTGATCAGCTTCCATTCGCTGGAGGACCGCATCGTCAAGACCTTCATCGGCGCGCACAGCAAGGAGGTCTATGACCGCCGTGCGCCCTTTGCGGCACCCAAACCGCTGGCGCTGAAGGCGCTGGCGCGCATCAAGCCCGGCGAGACCGAGGTGCGCGCCAACGGTCGCGCGCGTTCGGCCATCCTGCGTGTGGCCGAGCGCACCGACGCGCCCCTGCCCGAGGACCGTGCCGCATGAGCCGCCTCAACCTGCTGCTGCTGATCGCCGTGCTGGCCAGCGGCATGGTACTGGTCAGGAGTGCCTACGAGTCGCGCCGCCTGTTCACCGCGCTGGACCGCGCCCAGGCCGAGTCGCGCCGCCTGGATGCCGACCACCAGCGCCTGCTGGCCGAGCGCCAGGCGCAGGCCACCAATCTGCGCGTCGAGCAGGTGGCGCGCGAGCGCCTGCACATGCGCGTGGTCGGGCCGGCGGTGACCCAGCAGGTCGAGTCCGGCCGTGCCGCCTCGGGAGTCGCCCCATGAGCTGGTGGCGCCCCGATGGGAAGAGCGGCGGGAAGGGCGGCAAGGCCGGCGCGCGCGCCGTCAGCGCGCGCAGCGTCAGCTATTCCAGCAGCCCGCTGCTGGCCTCCAAGACTCCGCCCTGGCGCTCGCGCTTCCTGGTGGCCCTGGTGGGCCTGGGCTTCATGGGCCTGCTGGGGCGTGCCGTCTATGTGCAGGTGATCGGCAACGAGTTCTTCCAGCGCCAGGGCGAGGCGCGCTATGCCCACACGATGGAGCTGCCGGCCAGCCGTGGCCGCATCAATGACCGCAAGGGCCAGGTGCTGGCCACCAGCGTGGCCGTGCCCTCGATCTGGGCCATTCCCAAGGAGGTCGAGGCGGATGCCGGCCAGCGCCGCGCGCTGGCCAAGATCCTCGGCATCAGCCGCCAGGAGCTGGACAAGAAACTCGACCCGGCCAGCCGCTTCGTCTGGCTGCGCCGCCAGGCCGACGACGACACCGCCGCGCAGATCAAGGCCCTCAACCTGAAGGGCGTGTTCCAGGACCGCGAGTACAAGCGCAAGTATCCCGAAGGCGAGGCCGCCGCCCATGTGGTGGGCTTCACCAATATCGAGGAGCGCGGCCAGGAGGGCATCGAGCTCGCGTTCCAGAAGGACCTGCAGGGGCGCGACGGCTCGCGCTCGGTCGTGCGCGACCGCCTGGGCCGCGTGGTCGAGGACATCGGCGAGCGCGTGCCCGCCAGCAATGGCCGTGACATCGACCTGTCGATCGACTCCAAGGTGCAGTTCTTCGCCTACCAGCGCATCCGCGACGCGGTGGCCGAGCACCGCGCCAAGGCCGGCTCGGTGGTGGTGCTGGATGTGCAGACCGGCGAGGTGCTGGCCCTGGCCAACTTCCCCAGCTACAACCCCGGCGACCGCCAGAACCTCAGCGGCGCCCAGCTGCGCAATCGCGCGCTGACCGACATCTTCGAGCCCGGCTCGACGATGAAGCCCTTCATCGCCTCGCTGGCGCTGGAGACCGGCCGCGTCAGGCCCGACTCCATCATCAACGTGGCGCCGCGCAGCCTCAGCATCAACGGCTTCTCGCCCACCGATGCCCATCCCTATGGCGACCTGACGATCGCCCAGGTGATCCAGAAGTCCAGCAATATCGGCGCGGCCAAGCTGGCCATGCAGATGCAGCCGCGCGAGATGTACGAGCTGTTCGCAGCCATCGGCCTGGGCCAGCGTCCGCAGCTGAACTTCCCCGGCGCGGTGACCGGCAAGCTGCGGCCCTACAAGAGCTGGCGCCCGATCGAGCAGGCCACGATGAGCTATGGCTACGGCCTGTCGGCCTCGCTGTTCCAGCTGGCGCGCGCCTACACCGTGTTCGCGCGCGACGGCGAAATCATCCCGGTGACCATGACCAGGCAGCCCGAGGGCGAGGTCGCGCATGGCATCAAGGTGTTCTCGCCCAAGACCATGCAGGACATGCGGAGCATGCTGCAGATGGCCGCCGGCCCCGGCGGCACCGCGCCGCAGGCCATGGTCAGCGGCTACAGCGTGGGCGGTAAGTCCGGCACCGCGCACAAGCAGGAAGGCAAGGGCTACACCAACAAGTACCGCTCCTGGTTCGTCGGCATCGCGCCGATCAGCAAGCCCCGCATCGTCGTCGCGGTGATGGTGGACGAGCCCAGCAACGGCGTCTATTTCGGCGGCGCGGTCGCCGGCCCGGTGTTCAGCCAGGTGGTCGCGCAGTCGCTGCGCCTGCTCAACGTGGCGCCGGACCTGGACGTCAAGACCCAGATCGTCGCGAAGAACATCGCGGCGGTGGAGGAGAGCTTCTGATGCCGCTGATGCGTCTGAAATCCCCCGAGGCCGCGGCCCGCTGGCTGCGCGAATGGACCACCGGCACGCTGTGCACCGACAGCCGGCTGGTCCGGCCGGGTGATGCCTTCATCGCCTGGCCCGGCCACGCGCAGGACGGCCGCCGTTTCGTACAGGCCGCGCTGGATGCCGGCGCCGCCACCTGCCTGGTGGAGCTGGACGGCGTCGAGGCTTTTCACTTCAATGACGGCCGCGTCGCCGCGCTGCCGGGGCTGAAAGCCGTCACCGGTCGCATCGCCGCCGAGTATTTCGAGCAGCCCACGCGCGCCCTGCAGGTCATCGCCAGCACCGGGACCAATGGCAAGACCAGCACCGCCTGGTGGACCGCGCAGCTGCTGAGCCTCTTGGGCCGGCGCTGCGGCGTGGTCGGCACGCTGGGCATCGGCGAGCCGCCGCTGCGCGATCAGCCGGCTCAGATCACCTACACCGGGCTGACCACGCCCGACCCGGTACAGCTGCAGGCGGGCTTCCGGCGCATGGCCGACGCGGGCTTCGCGGCCTGTGCGATCGAGGCCTCGTCGATCGGCATTGTCGAGCAGCGCCTGGCCGGCACCGAGATCGCGGTGGCGCTGTTCACCAACTTCACGCAGGACCACCTGGACTACCACGGCGATATGGCCGCCTACTGGGAAGCCAAGCGCCGTCTGTTCGACTGGCCGGGCCTGCGCGCCGCGGTGATCAATCTGGATGACCCCAAGGGAGTGGCGCTGGCGGCCGAGCTGCAGGGGCGGCTGGATGTCTGGACCTATGCGGTCGAGGCGCCGGGCCGCCTGTCGGCCCGCGGCCTGCATTACCAGGCCGGCGGTCTGGCCTTCACCTTGCATGAGGGCGAGACCGCACTGCCGGTGCAGACCGGGCTGATCGGCGAGTACAACGTGGCCAATCTGCTGGCCGTGATCGGCGGCTTGCGCGCCCTGGGGCTGGCGCTGGCCGACATCGTCGCCGCCGTCCCCCTGATCACGCCGGTGCCGGGCCGCATGCAGCGCATCGGCGCGGGGCTCGGTGCGCCGCAGGCCGTGGTGGACTATGCCCACACCCCCGACGCGCTGGAGAAAGCGTTACAAGCCTTGCGTCCGCTGGCGGCCGCGCGCGACGGACAATTGCTGTGCGTGTTCGGCTGCGGCGGCAATCGCGATCCGGGCAAGCGCCCGCTGATGGGCGCGATCGCCGGGCGGCTGGCCGACCGGGTGATCGTCACCAGCGACAACCCGCGTCATGAGCCGCCGCTGGACATCCTGGCCCAGGTCGCGGCCGGTGTCGGCGGGCCGTGCGAGCAGATCGAGGACCGCCATGCGGCGATCGCCCGGACCCTGGCCGGCGCGGACGCGCGCGACGTGGTGCTGATCGCCGGCAAGGGGCATGAGGATTATCAGGAGATCGCGGGTCAGCGCCGCCCGTTCTCCGATGTGGTCGAGGCCGAAGCCGCCCTGGCCGCGAGGAAGGAAGTGAAAGCATGAGCGCGCCCCTGATGACCCTGGCCCAGGCCCATCACCTGCTGCAGGCGGCGCTGCCGCAGGCGCGGCTGATCGGCGACGGGCAGACCGAGATCCTGCGCGTGCACAGCGACACGCGCAGCCTGCGGCAGGGCGATCTGTTCGTCGCGCTGCGCGGCGAGCGTTTCGACGCGCATGACTTCCTGCCGCAGGCCGGCGCCGCCGGCGCGGTGGCGGTGATCGCCGAGCGCGGCATCGCCGGGCAGGGCCTGGCCGGCATCGAGGTGCCGGACGCCAAGCAGGCGCTGGGCCTGTTGGCCGCGGCCTGGCGTGCGCATTGCCATCTGCCGCTGATCGCGGTGACCGGTAGCAACGGCAAGACCACGGTCACGCAGATGATCGCCAGCATCCTGCGCGCCTGGCTGGGCGGCGCCGCGCTGGCCACCGAGGGCAACTACAACAACGATATCGGCGTGCCGCTGACGCTCTTGCGCCTGCGCCAGGACGATGCGCAATGGCATCGCGCCGCGGTGGTCGAGCTGGGCATGAACCATCCGGGCGAGATCGCCCCGCTGGCCGCGATGGCCCAGCCCACCGTGGCCCTGGTCAACAACGCGCAGCGCGAGCACCAGGAGTTCCTGCAGACCGTCGAGGCGGCGGCGCTCGAGAACGGCGCGGTGCTGGAGGCCCTGGGCGCGGCCGGTATCGCGGTGTTTCCGGCCGACGACGCCTGCGCGCCGATCTGGCTGCGCCAGGCCGGCAAGCGCGCGACGCTCAGCTTCGGGCTGCAGGGCCAGGCCGATGTGACCGGCCATGCTCAATGGGTGCAGGGCGGTGGTGATGCGGGCGATGCCGGGCATTGGGCGCTGGAGCTGCACACGCCGGCCGGCGATGCGCCGGTGGCCTTGCGCGTGGCCGGCCAGCACAATGTGCGCAATGCGCTGGCGGCCGCCGCGAGCGCGCTGGCCGCCGGCGCGCCGCTGGCCGTGATCCGCAAGGGGCTGGAGGATTTCGAGCCGGTCAAGGGCCGCTCGCAGCTCAAGAGCCTGAGCCGCGGCGGCCAGCGCGTCACCCTGATCGACGACAGCTACAACGCCAATCCCGACAGCGTGCGCGCCGCCATCGACGTGCTGGCCGACCTGCCGGGCGCCTCCTGGCTGATCCTCGGCGACATGGGCGAGGTGGGCAGCCAGGGGCCCGAGTTCCACCGCGAGGTGGGGGCTTATGCCGCCGAGCGCGGCATCGCCGCCTTCTGGGCCGCGGGCAGCGCCTGCGCCGACGCGGCGGCGGCCTATGGCGCCGGCGCGCGCCACTTCGATGACGGTGCCGCGCTGATCGCGGCGCTGTCCCAGGCGGAGACGCCGCGCGCCAAGAACATCCTGGTCAAGGGATCGAGATTCATGCAGATGGAAAAAGTGGTGGCCGCCCTGCTGGCCGCCGAGAACAAGGCGGGAGGCACCGATGCTGCTTAGTCTGGCGCAATGGCTGCTGGCGCAGTACCCGGAGCTGGGTTTCCTGCGCATCTTCAACTACATCACCTTCCGCGCCGTGATGTCGGCGCTGACCGCGCTGCTGATCGGCCTGGCCTTCGGCCCCTGGGTGATCCGCCGCCTGACCGAGATGAAGATCGGCCAGCCGATCCGCGAGTACGGCGTGCAGCAGCATCTGGCCAAGAGCGGCACCCCGACCATGGGCGGCGTGCTGATCCTGATCGGCATCGGCGTCTCGACCATCCTGTGGTTCGACTGGAGCAACCGCTTCGTCTGGGTGGTGATGCTGGTGACGATGGGCTTTGGCGCGATCGGCTGGGTGGACGACTGGCGCAAGGTGGTGCGCAAGGACCCCGAGGGCATGCGCAGCCGCGAGAAGTTCTTCTGGCAGTCCTTGATCGGCCTGGTGGCCGCGCTGTACCTGGCCTTCAGCGTGTCCGAGACCAGCTTCCTGGGCGTGGTCCAGCTGTTCTTCCGCTGGGTGTCCAGCGGCTTCTCGACCGAGCTGCCGCCCAAGGCCGACCTGATCGTGCCCTTCTTCAAGACCGTCAGCTATCCGCTCGGGGTGTTCGGCTTCATCGGCCTGTCCTACTTCGTGATCGTCGGCACCAGCAATGCGGTGAACTTCACCGATGGTCTGGACGGCCTGGCCATCATGCCGGTGGTGCTGGTGGGCTCGGCCCTCGGGCTCTTCGCCTACCTGACCGGTTCCTCGGTCTATGCCAAGTACCTGCTGCTGCCCTATATCCCGGGCTCCGGCGAGCTGCTGATCTTCTGCGCCGCGATGGCGGGGGCAGGTCTTGCGTTCCTGTGGTTCAACACCCACCCGGCACAGGTCTTCATGGGCGACGTCGGCGCGCTGTCGCTGGGCGGCGCGCTCGGGACGCTGGCCGTGATCACGCGCCAGGAGATCGTGCTGGGCATCATGGGCGGCGTGTTCGTCGCCGAGGTGCTGTCGGTGATGGTCCAGGTGAGCTGGTTCAAGTACACCAAGAAGAAGACCGGCACCGGCCGGCGCATCTTCAAGATGGCGCCGCTGCACCACCATTTCGAGAAGTCGGGCTGGAACGAGACCCAGGTGGTGGTGCGCTTCTGGATCATCACGATGCTGCTGTGCCTGATCGGCCTGGCCAGCCTGAAGCTGCGGTGAGCGCATGAGGAATCTGAGCGGACTCACGGTGCTGGTGCTGGGGCTGGGTGACTCCGGCCTGGCGATGGCCGCCTGGGTCCAGCGCCACGGCGCGGCCGTGCGGGTCTGGGATTCGCGCGAGCGCCCGCCGCAGCTGGCCGCGCTGCACGAGCAGCTGCCGGCGGCCGAGTTCTGCCATGGCGAGCTGCCCGAGAGCGCCCTGCAGGGCGTGCAGCTGGTGCTGAAGAGCCCGGGCCTGTCGCCGCTGGACGCCCGCCTCGCGCCGCTGCTGAGCCTGGCGCGCAGCACCGGCGTGCCGGTGCAGGGCGAGCTGGACCTGTTCGCGCGCGCGCTGGCCGAGCTGAAGCTGGAGCGCCGCTACGAGCCTGCCGTGCTGGCCATCACCGGCACCAACGGCAAGACCACCACCACCTCGATGACCGCCCAACTGGTCGAGCGCGCCGGCAAGCGCGTCGCGATGGCCGGCAATATCGGTCCCAGCATGCTGACGACGCTGGCCCGGGCGCTGGACCTGGAGCCGGCGCCCGCCGCGCCCGAGGAAGCGCAGGCCCGCGAGGCCTCGCCGCTCGTCGCGCCCGAGGCGGCGGACGCGCAGGCCGCTGAGCCCGTGGATCAGGCCGAGGCTGAAGTCGAGGCTGAGGCCGGGCCCGTCACCGAGCCGGTCGCCAGCTCGACCCTGGACGAAGTGGCCGCGCTGCTGGACGAACAGCCGCTGCCGATCAAGCCGCCGCCGCCCAAGCCCAAGGTGTTCGAGCATCTGCCCGAGGTCTGGGTGCTGGAGCTGTCGAGCTTCCAGCTCGACGGGGTGAGCGGTTTCGAGCCGACCGCCGCCGCGGTGCTGAACCTGACCCAGGACCATCTGGACTGGCATGGCGACATGGCCGCCTATGGCCGCGCCAAGGCGCGCATCTTCGGTCCGGAGCTTGGCAGCGAGACCGTGATGGTGATCAACCGCGACGACGCCCTGGTCGAGGCCATGGTGCCGGCTCCCGTCAAGGTGCAGCAGGGCCGCGGCCGGCCCGCCAAGCTGGTGGCGCGCAAGGTCGTGCGCTTCGGCCTGGGTGCGCCGCGCGGCCCCGGCGACTACGGTCTGGTGGACGAGGGCGGCATGGCCTGGCTGGTGCGGGCCCGCGAGGCCGACGAGACGCTCAAGCGCCGCAAGGGCGATGCCGAAGAGGACGAGCTGTCGGTCCAGCGCCTGATGCCGGCCGATGCGCTGCGCGTGCGCGGCCGCCACAACGCCAGCAATGCGCTGGCGGCGCTGGCGCTGGCCAGCGCGGCCGGCTGCCCGCTGGCGCCGATGCTGCACGGCCTGCGCGAATACCGCGGCGAGCCGCATCGCGTCGAGCATGTGGCCATGGTGCGCGGCGTGGATTTCTACGACGACTCCAAGGGCACCAATGTCGGCGCCACCGTGGCCGCGATCACCGGCCTGGGCGCCGACCGCGCGCCGGCCAGGCTGGTGCTGATCCTCGGCGGCGACGGCAAGGGCCAGGATTTTTCGCCGCTGCGCGAGCCGCTGGCGGCTCACGCCCGCGCGGTGGCCCTGATCGGGCGCGACGCGCCGGCCATCGCCAGCGTGCTGCCGGACGGTTTGAACGCGCAGATGCACGACACCCTGGAGGCCGCCACGCGCTGGGCCTTCGCGCAGGCCCGGGAGGGCGACAGCGTGCTGCTGAGCCCGGCCTGCGCCAGTCTCGACATGTTCCGCAACTATGCGCATCGCGCCGAGGTTTTCGTCGCCGAGGTGCAGGCGCTGGCGAACGAGGAGGGTCTGGCCTGATGAACGCCCTGCTGCAATCCTGGCGCTTGCGTCTTCAAGACCTGCTGAACCGCGACAAGAGCGGCGGTGGCGGCGGCGAGGTGCCGGTGCGCGACTGGGTCAGCGTGTCCTCGGGCCAGCCGACCCGGCTGTCCAATTTCGATGTGACCCTGGTCTGGGTGGTGCTGGCCCTGCTGGCCCTGGGCCTCCTGATGGTCTATTCGGCCTCGATCGCGCTGCCGGACAACCCCAAGTTCGCCAAGTACCTGCCGACCCATTTCCTGGTGCGCCATGTGGTGGCGATCAGCCTGGCCCTGCTGGCGGCGCTGATCGTCGTGCAGGTGCCGGTGGCGACCTGGGAGCGCGTCGCGCCCTGGATCTTCGTCGCGGCCCTGATGATGCTGGTGGTCGTGCTGATCCCCGGCATCGGCAAGGGCGTCAACGGCGCGCGACGCTGGCTGCCGCTGGGCTTGATGAACTTCCAGCCCTCCGAGCTGGCCAAGCTCGGGATCGCGATGTACGCGGCCAGCTACATGATGCGCAAGATGGAGGTGAAGGAGAACTTCTTCCAGGCGGTCTGGCCGATGGCGGTGTCGCTGGCCGTGGTGGGCGTGCTCCTGCTTGCCGAGCCGGACATGGGCGCCTTCATGGTGATCGCGGCGATCGCGATGGGCATCCTGTTCCTGGGCGGCGTCAACGGCCGCATGTTCTTCCTGATCGTCGCAGTGCTGGTCGGCGCCTTCGTGCTGATGATCACCTTCAGCGAGTTCCGCCGCGAGCGCATCTTCGCCTACCTGAGCCCCTGGGAGGAGAAGTATGCCCAGGGCAAGGCCTACCAGCTGACCCATTCGCTGATCGCCTTCGGCCGCGGCGAGCTGTTCGGCCAGGGCCTCGGCTCCAGCGTCGAGAAGCTGCACTACCTGCCCGAGGCGCATACCGACTTCCTGCTGGCCGTGATCGGCGAGGAGCTGGGCCTGGTCGGCGTGGCCCTGGTGATCTGCGCCTTCTTCTGGCTGTCGCGCCGGCTGTTCCATATCGGCCGCCAGGCCGTCGCGCTGGACCGCGTGTTCGCCGGCCTCTATGCCCAGGGCATCGGCATCTGGATGGGCGGCCAGGCCTTCATCAATATGGGCGTGAACCTGGGTGCGCTGCCGACCAAGGGCCTGACCCTGCCGCTGATGAGTTTTGGAGGTTCGGCGATCCTGATGAACTGTGTGGCACTGGCGATTGCGCTGAGGATTGATATCGAGAATCGGCAACTCATGCGCGGAGGCCGCGCATGAGCACCAAGCACCTCGTGATCATGGCGGCCGGCACCGGCGGCCACATCATTCCCGGCCTGGCGGTGGCGGACGAGATGAAGCGCCGCGGCTGGAGCGTGTCCTGGATGGGCACCGAGCAGGGCATGGAGAACAAGCTGGTGCCGCCCAGCGGAATTCCGCTGGACCGCATGGCCTTCGCGGGCCTGCGCGGCAAGGGCCTCGCGCATGCGCTGCGAGGCATCGTCGGCCTGGTCAAGGCCTTCGTGCAGTCGCGCCAGGTCTTCGTGACCCGCAGCGCCGACGCGGTGCTGGGCATGGGCGGCTATGTCTGTTTCCCCGGCGGGCTGATGGCCTGGCTGATGCGCCGCCCGCTGATGCTGGTGAATGCCGATGCGGCGATGCTGATGTCCAACCAGGCGCTGAAGGGCATGGCCCGGCGCATCGCCTTCGGCTTCGACGGCTCGGCCGCGGCCTCGACGGGCAAGGCGGTCGTGACCGGCAACCCGGTGCGCGCCGAGATCGAGGCGCTGCCCGATCCGGCCGAACGCTATGCCGGCCGCAGCGGGCCGCTGCGCATCCTGGTGGTGGGCGGCTCGCTCGGCGCGCGCGCGATCAACGACTGCATCCCGAAGATGCTGGCGCTGTGGCCCGAGCAGGAGCAGAAGCCCCTGGTCGTGCATCAGGCCGGCCAGGCCAATCTCAGCACGGTGCAGGCGGCTTACCAGGCGGCGAACGTGCAGGCCGAGATCCTGCCCTTCATCGACGACATGGCGGCCCAGCTGGCCGCGGCCGATCTGATCATCTGCCGCGCCGGCGCGGTGACGGTCAGCGAGCTGTGCGCGGCCGGCCTGGCGAGCGTGCTGGTGCCGCTGGTGGTCAGCACCACCAGCCACCAGCGCGACAACGCGCGCTTCATGGCCCAGCATGGCGCGGCCATCCATCTGCCGCAGACCGAGCTGACGCCACAGGGCCTGCTGGCGCTGCTGCAGGGCCTGGACCGCGAGCAGTTGCTGGCGATGGCCGAGAAGGCCCGCGGCCTGGCGCGCCCGCGCGCCGCGGCGCGCGTGGCCGATGAAATCGAAATGATGGTGAAACGATGAAGCACGCCGCCAAGCAGATCCACTGCGTCGCAGGCGGTGAAGCCGCCGAGGCGATCGGTGCAATGCCGGGAGCGTCCGCATGAAACACGCGGTGAAACACATTCACTTCGTCGGTGTGGGCGGCGCCGGCATGAGCGGCATCGCCGAGATCCTGCACCACCTGGGCTACACCGTGTCCGGTTCCGATCAGGGGGCGAGCGCCACCACCGAACGCCTGGCCCAGCTGGGCCTGCGGGTGTTCATCGGCCATGCGGCCGAACATATCGCCGGCGCGCAGGCGGTTGTGACCTCCACCGCGGTGAAGGCCGACAACCCCGAGGTGATCGCGGCGCGCGCCGCGCGCATTCCGGTGGTGCCGCGCGCCGTGATGCTGGCCGAGCTGATGCGCCTGAAGAAGGGCATCGCGATCGCCGGCACGCATGGCAAGACCACGACCACCTCGCTGGTGACCACGGTGCTGGCCGAGGCCGGCGTCGACCCCACCTTCGTGATCGGCGGCAGGCTCAACAGCGCCGGCGCCAATTCGGCGCTGGGCAGCGGCGAGTACATCGTGGTCGAGGCCGACGAGAGCGATGCTTCCTTCCTGAACCTGCTGCCGATGATGGCCGTCGTCACCAATATCGACGCCGACCACATGGACACCTATGGCCATGACTTCGCGCGCCTGAAGCAGGCCTTTGTCGACTTCCTGCACCGCATGCCCTTCTACGGCGCGGCGGTGGTGTGCGGCGACGATCCGGGCGTGCAGAGCATCCTGCCGCTGATCTCGCGGCCCATCGTCAGCTACGGCTTCGCCGAGGACAACCAGGTGCGCGCGGTCGATGTGCAGGCGCTGGCCGGCGGCCAGATGCGCTTCACCGCCCGTCGTAATCTTGGCGCCGGCCTGGCCGACCTGGACATCACGCTGAACCTGCCGGGCGTGCACAACGTGCTGAACGCGCTGGCCGCGATCGCGGTGGCCACCGAGCTGGAGCTGCCCGACGCGCCGATCGTCGCGGCGCTGGCCAAGTTCGGCGGCGTGGGCCGGCGCTTCCAGCGCTGGGGCGAGCTGCCGGCGCAGGGTGGCGGCCTGTTCACCTTGGTCGACGACTACGGCCACCATCCGGTGGAGATGGCCGCGGTGCTGTCCGCCGCGCGCGGTGCCTTCCCGGGCCGGCGCCTGGTGCTGGCCTTCCAGCCGCATCGCTACACCCGCACGCGCGACTGCTTCGAGGACTTCGTCAAGGTGATCGGTGGCTTTGACGCGGTGCTGCTGACCGAGGTCTACGCGGCCGGCGAGGCCCCGATCGTGGCGGCCGACGGCCGGGCGCTGACGCGCGCGTTGCGCGTGGCGGCCAAGCTGGAGCCGGTCTTCGTCGAGGACGTGCGGGCGCTGCCGGCGGCGATCGCGAGCCAGGCGCGCGACGGCGATGTGGTGATCGTGATGGGGGCCGGCTCGATCGGCGCGGTGCCGGCCGCAACCGTGGATTTGCTGAAATGAACCTGAACTTCAACATCGATCCCAAGAGCCTGGGCAAGGTGGCCGTGCTGATGGGCGGCAGCTCGGCCGAGCGCGAGGTCTCGCTGACCATGTCGGGCCCCGGCGTGCTGGCCGCGCTGCGCGAGGAGGGCGTCGACGCGCATGCCTTCGACCCGGCCGAGCGCGGCCTGCACGAACTGAAAGAGCTCGGCTTCGAGCGCGCCTTCATCGCCTTGCACGGCCGCCATGGCGAGGACGGCACGGTGCAGGGTGCGCTGGAACTGCTGGGCATTCCCTACACCGGCTCCGGCGTGATGGCCTCGGCCGTGGCGATGGACAAGATCACTACCAAGCGCTTGTGGCGCGCCGACGGCCTGCCGACGCCGCGCTGGCTCACGCTGAAGACGCACGAGCAGACGCGGGAGCGCATCCGCAGCGTGCCCGATGAGCTGGGGCTGCCCCTGTTCGTGAAGGCACCGCACGAGGGCTCCAGCATCGGCCTGAGCAAGGTGATGGGCTATTCGCAGATGCAGGACGCGGTGCAACTGGCCGCCCGCTACGACGGCGAGCTGCTGTGCGAGGAGTTCATCGACGGCCAGGAACTGACCTGCCCGGTGCTGGGCGAGGGCGATGCCGCGCAGGCCCTGCCGGTGATCGTGATCGAGGCGCCCGAGGGCAACTACGACTACCAGAACAAGTACTTCACCGATGTGACCCAGTACCACACCGGTCGCCTGACGCCGGCGCTGGAGGCCGAGGTCCGGGCCCTGGTGCTGGCCGCCTACCGCTCGCTGGGCTGCCGCGGCTGGGGCCGCGCCGACCTGATGCTGCGCAAGAGCGACGGCAAGCCCTTCCTGCTGGAGATGAATACCTCGCCCGGCATGACCTCGCATTCGCTGGTGCCGATCTCCGCCAAGGCGGCCGGCATCTCGTACTCGAAGCTGTGCCTGCTGGTGCTGTCCATGGCCCGCCTGGATCGCGCCTGATCGCCTGTCCATGAACACGCTCGCCGCCGCCGCCCCGCTGCCGTCCGACGTCCGCCTGATGAATGGCGTGACGGCGCTGCTGATGGCCGGCCTGGTGATCGCGGGCCTGGGCGTGGCGCTGCACCAGCTGGCGCGGCTGCCGGCCTTCAATATCCGCCATATCCAGGTGGAGGGCGAGGTGGCGCGCAACAGCGTGGCCTCGCTGCGCGCCAATGCGCTACCGCATCTGTCGGGTACCTTCCTGAGCATGAGCCTGCGCCAGGGCCGCCAGGCCTTCGAGGCCGTGCCCTGGGTGCGCAAGGCCCAGGTGCAGCGCGTCTGGCCGAATCGGCTGCGCGTGAGGCTGGAGGAGCACAAGCCCGCGGCCTACTGGGAGGCCAAGGCCGACGGCGCCGACGCCAACAGCGACGCCAGCACCGGGCGCGCCCTGGTGAACAGCTTCGGCGAGGTGTTCGAGGCCAATCTGGGCGATGTCGAGGACGACGATCTGCCGGTGCTGGCCGGCCCGGAGGGCAGCTCGGAACGCATGCTGTCGATGTGGCGGCAATTGCAGGGCGCCAGCCAGGGCCTGGGGGAGACGGTGGGGCGCCTGGACCTGTCCAGCCGCGGCTCCTGGCGCCTGACCCTGGAAAAGGGCGCGGTGGTGGAACTGGGGCGCGGCAGCGAGGCCGAGGTGCTGGCGCGCTACCGGCAGTTCGCCACCAGCATCACCCAGATCACCTCGCGCTTCCAAACCCCGCTGCTGACGGCCGACCTGCGCCACGGCGACGGGTATGCGGTGCGCTTGCGCGGAATATCGACTACCACGACACCGGGCCCGGTCAAGGGCCAGGTCAAAAAACGCTGAGGGGCATATGGCCAAGGAATACAAGGATCTGGTCGTTGGTTTGGATATCGGCACCGCCAAGATCATGGCGGTGGTGGCCGAGGTGCTGGGCAATGGGGAGTTGCGCATCGCCGGCCTGGGTGTGGCGCCCTCGCATGGCCTGAAGCGCGGCGTGGTGGTGAATATCGACGCGACGGTCCAATCCATCCAGCAGGCCCTGAAAGAGGCCGAAATGATGGCCGACTGCAAGATATCGCGGGTTTTCACGGGGATTACCGGCAGCCATATCCGGGGGCAGAACTCCACCGGCATGGTGATCGTGCGCGACAAGGAGGTGACGCCGGTGGATGTCGCCCGCGTGGTCGAAACCGCCAAGGCCATCAATATCCCGAACGACCAGCGCCTGCTGTTGGTCGAGCCGCAGGAATTCGTGATCGACGGCCATGAGGTGAAAGAGCCGATCGGTATGAGCGGCGGTCGGCTGGAGGTCAAGGTCCATATCGTGACCGGGGCCCAGAGCGCGGCGGAAAACATCGTCAAGTGCGTGCGCCGCTGCGGCCTGGAAGTCGACCAGCTGGTTTTGAACCCCAGCGCCTCGAGCGCCGCGGCCCTGACCTCGGACGAGCGCGACCTGGGCGTGGCGGTGGTCGATATCGGCGCCGGCACCACCGATGTGGCGATCTTCACCGGCGGCTCGATCCGTCATACCGCCGTCATCCCGATCGCCGGCGACCTGATCACCAGCGATATCGCGATGGCGCTGCGCACGCCCACCAAGGACGCCGAGGAAATCAAGGTCGAGCATGGCGTGGCCAAGCAGCTGCTGGCCGACCCGGCGGACCAGGTGGAAGTGCCGGGGCTGGGCGACCGGGCACCGCGCATGCTGTCGAAACAAGCACTTGCGGGGGTTATTGAACCCCGAGTCGAGGAAATATTCTCGCTGGTGCACCAGGTTATCCGCGAGAGCGGTTACGAGGAATTGCTGTCGTCCGGCATTGTTTTGACCGGCGGCTCGGCGGTGATGCCGGGCATGGTGGAACTGGCCGAGGACATATTCCTGAAGCCGGTGCGCCGCGGCAACCCGACCTATAGCGGTGCGCTGTTCGACATGGTTTCGAACCCGCGCTCGGCGACCGTGATGGGTTTGTTGGAGGAGGCCCGGCTGTCACGCACCCGGGGTTTGAAAGCGGCACAGCAGGCCGGTTCGGTGAAAACCATCATCGGCCGTGCCAAGGATTGGTTTCTGGGTAATTTCTGAGCGCCCTGTAAGCGCTGTGGCGTGCGGCCCGAAAAATATGGGCCGACACGTAAAAAAGGGGTCTTCCCTGTAGTTTTTAACGGTTGGCAACTGCACAATTGCTGAAGGAGGTTTGCTATGGCGATCGAGATGATCGAAGAGTTTGATCAGGGCACCCAAATCAAGGTGATTGGGGTCGGTGGCGGCGGCGGCAACGCGGTCGATCACATGATTGCCCAGGGCGTGCAAGGTGTGGAATTCATCTGCGCCAATACCGACGCCCAAGCCCTCAACCGCTCCAAGGCCGACCAGCTGCTGCAGCTGGGCACCTCCGGTCTCGGCGCCGGCGCCAAGCCCGAGATGGGCAAGGCCGCCGCCGAGGAGGCCGAGAACCGCATCCGCGAATCGATCCAGGGCGCGAACATGCTGTTCATCACCGCCGGCATGGGCGGCGGCACCGGCACCGGCGCCGCGCCCGTGATCGCACGGGTCGCCAAGGAAATGGGCATCCTGACCGTGGGCGTGGTGACCAAGCCCTTCGAGTTCGAGGGCGGCCGCCGCTCCAAGGCCGCCGACGCCGGCCTGGCCGAGCTGGAGGCCAATGTCGACTCGCTGATCGTGGTGCTGAACGACAAGCTGCTCGACGTGCTGGGCGACGACGTCACCCAGGACCAGGCCTTCGCGCATGCCAACGACGTGCTGAAGAACGCCGTGGGCGGCATCTCCGACATCATCCACATGCCGGGCCTGGTGAACGTCGACTTCGAAGACGTCAAGACCGTGATGAGCGAGCCCGGCAAGGCCATGATGGGCACCGCCGTGGCCGGTGGCCCGGACCGCGCCAGCAAGGCGGCCGAGGCCGCCGTGGCCTGCCCGCTGCTGGAAGGCATCGATCTGTCGGGTGCGCGCGGCGTGCTGGTGCTGATCGCCGCCAACCGCAACACCTTCAAGCTGGCCGAGAGCCGCAACGCGATGAACGCGATCAAGCGCTACGCCGCGGAAGATGCGCACATCATCTACGGCACGGCCTATGACGAAAGCCTGGGCGACCAGCTGCGCGTCACCGTGATCGCGACCGGCCTGACCAGCAACCGCGCCCGCGTGCAGGCGCCGCTGCAGGTGGTGCAGCCGGCCGCGGCCCTGCGCACCGGCACCGACAACATCCCGGTGCTGAACCATGCGGTCAGCATGCCCGCCGCCACGACGACCATGGGCGGCGGCAACGATTTCGCCGGCATGAGCGTGCCCAGCGTCTGGCGCCATGGCCGCACCGCCGCGGCCAAGGTCGAGGCCCTGTCGTCCAACGGCATGGACGAGATCGAGATCCCGGCCTTCCTGCGCAAGCAGGCCGACTGAGCGCGATATCGAGGGCCGTCGGCCCTTGATATCCGTCATCAAGCAAGCCCGCCGGGCAGCGACCCTCCTCCTCGCTGCCCGGCGGGCTTGCGCGTTTTCTGCTGCGGGCATGCGACATCCATGCCCTCATCGGCGTAAGCGTCGTAGCCAGCCCGCCTGCTTGGGGGCAGACTAGGCGCCGCGGACAGGCCTCGGTCCGCCCGACGCAACAAGTTTTTCTACTCGGATGGGTCCGATCTCGCTGCTACTGCCGCGTCTGTTGTCCCTGCTCCTGGCCTGCTGCCTGCTGGGTCCGGTGCAGGCGCAGCGCCTGGGCCTGCCGGATGCGCCGCTGCGCAGCGCCGGCGAGCGGGCCACCGGCGCGCAGCTGGCGGTGTCGAACTGGAACCGCGAGGACCTGCGCGAATGGTGGGCGGCGTTGCGCGCGATGGACGGCACCCCGGGCCTGCTGCCCGCCCATCTGCAACCGCCCGAGCAGGACAGCGCCTGGGTGCCGGTGCGCCTGCCCGATGTGCGCAAGCGCGAGGCCGGCGCGCGCCTGGCCGACGAGCAGCGCTTCCAGATGCGCTGGTACCGGCTGCGCTATGCGCCGCCCGAGGGGCGCTGGCCGACCAGCGTGGCGCTCTACATGCCGCGTCTGGTGGGCATGGCCGCGGCGGTGCTGGTGCGCACCGAGGAGGGCTGGCGCCCGGTGTTCGACAACCAGAGCGGCGCGCGCGAGCAATGGGTGCGGCCGCTGTGGGCGGTGTTTCCCGGCGCCTTCACCGAGCTGCAGCAGGAACGTGCGATCGAGGTGGTCGTCGCGGTGCCGGTGCTGAAGGACAGCTTCTTCGCCGTTTCCAGCGCCTGGCTGGGCGCGCGCGAGGACCTGGAGCCGCTCTACGACACGCGCTGGGCGCTGCAGATCGGCGTGCCCCAGGCCACCGGACTGCTGCTGGTGGTGCTGGGCCTGTTCGCCTTCACCCTGTGGCTGCAGCGGCGCGAGGAGCCGGCCTATCTGCTGTTCGCGCTGGCCTCGGTGGCCTGGCTGGTGCGCAATCTGCATTACCACCTCGACCTGCCCGGCACGCGGCTGGGGCTGGAATGGTTCTGGTGGGCGACGCATGCCTCGATGTCCTGGGTCATGCTGCTGACCTTTCTGTTCGCGCTGCGCTTCGCGCAGGGGCGCTTCCCGCGCTTCGAGCGCCTGCTGGCGGTGTTTGTCGTGCTCAGCAGCGTGCTGACCATGCCGCTCTGGATCGATGTGATGGACCCGCTGGTGCTGCAGCACATGGTCAATGCGGTGGTGGGGCTGATCGGCACGGTGTTCGTCGGCGTGGTGGCGCTGCGCGAGGGCAGCCGCGAGCTGCGCCTGATCGCCTTCTGCCTGCTGCTGGGCCTGGCGCTCGGCATTCACGATCTGGGCCTGCTGGCCGGCTGGGGCTGGAGCGAGCATATCTACCTGATGCCCTTCGCCACCTTGGTGATCGTGGCCAGCTTCCTCTATGCGGTGCAGCAGCGCTTCCTCGGAGCGCTCCGGCAGGTGGAGCAGGCCAATGGCCAATTGGGCCAGCGCCTGGCCGAGCAGGGCGCGCAGCTGCAGGCCCAGCATGACCGGCTCTCGGAGGCGGAGCGCCAGCAGGCGCTGCTGCTGGAGCGCCAGCGCCTGATGCAGGACATGCACGACGGCCTCGGCAGCTCGCTGCTCTCGGCCATGGTGGCGGTCGAGCAGGGCAGCATGGGCCAGGAGCAGGTGGTGGAGGTGCTGCGCGAATGCGTGGACGATCTGCGCCTGGTGATCGATTCGCTGGAGCCGGTGGGCCACGACCTGGTGTCCCTGCTGGCGACGATGCGCTACCGCCTGGGCAAGCGCCTGCAGGCCGGCGGCCTGATGCTGGAATGGGACGTGCAAGACCTGCCCCCGCTGGAGTGGCTGGAGCCGCCCGACGCGCTGCATGTGCTGCGCCTGCTGCAGGAGGCGCTGAACAATGTGCTCAAGCATGCGCGCGCCTCGCGCGTGCGCATCGCCACGCGCGACCTCGGACACAAGGTCGAGATCCGCGTCGAGGACGACGGCCTGGGCTTCGATCTCGACACCGCGCAGAAGGGCCGCGGCCTGCGCAGCCAGCAAAAGCGCGCCCATCGCCTGGGCGGCAGCGTCCATGTGGACAGCCGACCGGGCCATGGCACCCAGCTCAGCCTGCGCCTGCCGGTGCGGCGGCGCGAGTCCGGCGAGACCCCGGCCCAGCAGAGCTCAGGGTAATCACCGACAATAGCGGCATGCTGCAACAACGAACGCTCAAGTCGCTGACGCGCGCCGTCGGCGTCGGCATCCACAGCGGTCAGAAGGTCGAGCTGACCCTGCGTCCGGCCGCGCCCAACACCGGCATCGTGTTTCGTCGCGTCGACCTGAACCATCCGGTGGACATCCCGGTGCGCGTCGACACCGTCTGCGACACGCGCATGGCCACCACGATCAGCCCCGGCGGCGATCCCGGCGGCCCCAGGGTGCAGACCATCGAGCATCTGCTGTCGGCCTGCGCGGGCCTGGGTCTGGACAATCTCTATGTCGACATCAGCGCCGACGAGGTGCCGATCCTCGACGGTTCGGCCGCCAGCTATGTGTTCCTGCTGCAGAGCGCCGGCATCGAGCTGCAGAACGCGCCGAAGAAGTTCCTGCGCGTCAAGAAGACCGTCGAGGTGCGCCAGGGCGAGGGCAAGCGCCTGATGTGGGCCAAGCTGGAGCCGCACCATGGCTACACCCTGAGCTTCCAGATCGAGTTCGACAACCCGGCGGTGTCGGCGACCGGCCAGCATTTCGTGTTCGACATGGGCTCGGGCCAGTACAAGAAGCAGATCGCGCGCGCCCGCACCTTCGGCATGACCAGCGACATCGAGCTGATGCGTTCGCGCGGCCTGACCCTGGGCGGCTCGATGGACAACGCCATCGTCGTCGACGATTACCGCGTGCTGAACGCCGACGGGCTGCGCTACGACGACGAGTTCGTCAAGCACAAGATCCTCGACGCGATCGGCGACATGCATGTGGCGGGCCATCCGCTGCTGGCCGCCTACACCTCGTTCAAGGGCGGCCATGCGCTGAACAACAAGCTGCTGCGCGCGCTGCTGGCCGACGAGACGGCCTGGGAAATCGTCAGCTTCGAGGACGAGAAGGAAGCCCCCGCCGGCTTCGCGGAGCTGGCGCCGGCCTGGTGAGGCGGCGGCGGGCTTCAGGTAAGCCCCAGGGCGGCGTGCCGGACCCGCGGGCTAGGATGGGCCGGACCCATCCCGCCCGCCGCGCCGCACGATGCATTCAGACGCTCCCGAACCGGAATCCCCGCCTATCGATGAGCCTACCCGGGTCCCGCTGGCGCTGGAGGACTGGGCCACGGTGATCATCATGGGTCTCTTGGCCTGCATCACCTTCGCCAATGTGCTGGTGCGCTACTTCACCGATGCCTCCTTCGCCTGGACCGAGGAGGTGTCGATCTTCCTGATGATCCTGCTGGTGCTGGTGGCCGGCTCGGCCGCGGTGGCGCGCGACCGGCATATCCGCATCGAGTTCTTCCTGGAGCGCGGCCCGGCCGCGCGCCGCCGCCGCCTGGCCCGGCTGGGCGCCCTGGTGGTGGCCCTGGTGTTCGGGCTGATCGCGCTGCTCAGCGTGCGCGTCGTCTGGGACGACTACCGCTTCGGCGAGACCTCGCCGGGCATCGGCGTGCCGCAGTGGTGGTATTCGATCTGGCTGCCCCTGGTGTCGCTGGCCATCGCGCTGCGCGCGCTGGGCCTGCTGATGCGCCGCCGCGAGCCCGGTGCATGATCGCGGCCCTGCTGTTCGCGGCCTTCGTGGTGCTGATGCTGGCCGGTGTGCCGATCGGCGCAGCCATGGGTCTGGCCGGCGCGGCCTGCATCGCGCTGGCCAATGCCGAGGTGCAGTGGTTCGGCCTGCTGGCCGTGCCGCAGAATTTCTATGCCGGCCTGGGCAAGTACCCGCTGCTGGCGATCCCGATGTTCGTGCTGGTGGGCAGCATCTTCGACCGCTCGGGCGTGGCCTCGCGCCTGGTGAACTTCGCGATCGCCATCGTCGGCCGCGGGCCCGGCATGCTGCCGCTGGTGGCGATCGGCGTGGCGATGTTCCTGGGCGGCATCTCGGGCTCGGGCCCGGCCACCGCGGCGGCGGTCGGCGGCGTGATGCTGGCCGCGATGGCGCGCGCGGGCTATCCGGCGGCCTATTCGGCCAGCGTGGTCGGCGCCGCGGCGGCCACCGACATCCTGATCCCGCCCTCGATCGCCTTCATCGTCTACTCGGTGCTGGTGCCCGGGGCCTCGGTGCCGGCGCTGTTCGCGGCCGGCGTGGTGCCGGGCGTACTGGTGGGCTTCGCGCTGATGGCGCCGGCGGTCTGGCTGGCGCGCCGCCACGGCATGGGCAAGCTGGAGGCCGGCCTGCCGCGTCCGCCGTTCTGGCGCAGCCTGCGTGAGGCGAGCTGGGGCCTGATCGCGCCGGTGCTGATACTCGGCGGCATGCGCGCGGGCTGGTTCACGCCCACCGAGGCGGCGGTCGTCGCGGTGTTCTACGGCCTGTTCGTCGGCATGGCGGTGCACCGCACGATCGGGCCGCGCGACCTGTTCGAGATCCTGCGCGAGTCGGGCGAGCTGTCGGCGGTGATCCTGCTCGTGGTGTCGTTGGCGGGCATCTTCGCCTTCTCGCTCTCGACGCTGGGCGTGATCGATCCGCTGACCCGCGCCATCACCGGCGCGGGCCTGGGCGAGTACGGCGTGCTCGCCGCGATCGTGCTGCTGCTGATCGTCGTCGGCATGTTCCTGGACGGCATCTCGATCTTCCTGATCTTCGTGCCGCTCTTGTGGCCCATCGTCCAGCATTTCCGCTGGGACCCGGTATGGTTCGGCGTGCTCTTGACCCTGCTGGTGGCGCTGGGCCAGTTCACGCCGCCGATGGCGGTGAACCTGATGGTGGCCTGCCGCATCGCCCGGGTCGGCATGGACCAGACGGTGGTCTGGGTGCGCTGGCTGGTGCTGGCCATGCTGCTGGTGATCGTGGCCGTGATCGTCTGGCCGGCGCTGGCGCTGTGGCTGCCGGCCAGGCTGGGATACTGAACGAAGCGACAACATATCTACAAGCAGGAGACCCGACCGATGCAGACCTTCCGCCGCTCCCTTCTTGCCTCGCTGGCCCTGGCCGCGGCCGCGGCCCTGAGCCTCGGTACCCCGGCCGCCCAGGCCCAGGGGACCTACAAGAGCGAATACCGCATGTCCCTGGTGCTGGGCACGGCCTTCCCCTGGGGCAAGGGCGGCGAGATCTGGGCCAATCTCGTGCGCGAGCGCACGCAGGGCCGCATCAACATCAAGCTCTACCCCGGCGTCTCGCTGATCCAGGGCGACCAGACGCGCGAGTTCAGCGCGCTGCGCCAGGGCGTGATCGACCTGGCCGTCGGCTCGACCATCAACTGGTCGCCCCAGGTCAAGCAACTGAACCTGTTTTCGCTGCCCTTCCTGATGCCCGACTACGCGGCGATCGACGTGCTGACCCAGGGCGAGGTGGGCAGGGAGATCTTCGCGACCCTGGACAAGGCCGGCGTCGTGCCGCTGGCCTGGGGCGAGAACGGCTACCGCGAACTGAGCAACAGCAAGCGCGCGGTGAAGACGCCCGAGGACCTGAAGGGCCTGAAGATCCGCGTCGTCGGCTCGCCGCTGTTCCTCGACACCTTCACGGCCCTGGGCGCGAATCCCACGCAGATGAGCTGGGCCGATGCCCAGCCCGCCTTCGCCAGCGGCGCGGTGGACGGCCAGGAAAACCCGCTGGCCATCTTCACCGCGGCCAAACTGCACAGCGTGGCGCAGAAGCACATCACGATGTGGGGCTATGTGGCCGACCCGCTGATCTTCGTGGTCAACAAGGAGGTCTGGGCCTCCTGGACCCCGGCCGACCAGGCCATCGTGCGCCAGGCCGCCCTCGACGCCGGCCAGCAGCAGATCGCGATCGCGCGCAAGGGCCTGGTGGAGCCGGGCCAGCCGCTGCTGAAGGATATCGCCGGCCTCGGCGTCACCGTCACGCAGCCGAGCGCCGCCGAGCGCGAGGCCTTCGTCAAGGCCACGCGTTCGGTGTACAACAAATGGAAACCGCAGATCGGCGTCGAGCTGGTCGCCAAGGCCGAGAAGGCGATCGCGGCCCGCAAGCGCTGACGCCGCCGCTCGGCATAGCCCCTCGGACCCTCCGATACAGGAAAGCGAGATCCCGTGCTGATCTTCCGCCTCGTCGTCGGCCTGCTGCTGTTCGCGGGCATCCTCTGCTTCGCGATGTACATCGGCACGCGCCAGCCCGTCTGGCGCCACCGCGGCATCGTGATCATCAAGTGGACGGTGATCGCCGCTTTAGGCTTCTTCGCGGTGCTGATCCTGGAGCGGCTGGCGCCGATGCTCTGAGCGAACCGTCGTTACGACGCCTGTTCGCCGCCGGTCGGCGGCGGCGACGGCCGTACCGAGATCCCGTACAGCGCCAGCAGGCCCACCATATGCCCGATGGAAACGCCCGGTTCGCCGGCCTCGATGCGGGCGATCGTCTGCACATGGACGCCCAGGCGGGCCGCCGCGGCGGCCTGGCCTTCACCCGCGCTCAGGCGGGCCTGCTTGGCGGTGGCGCCCAGGTCCCTGATGGACCGGAGCGCGTTGTCGTCGATGTCTGCGGAAATTCGTTTGCCTTGAGCCATCGGGATATTGTGGCGCGGCGGCAGCCCGTGGGGTGCCGGTCGCTCAGGCGGTGCCATCCACGAGCGGCAGCGGCGCGTCGGGATGGACCAGACCGGCAGCGCGCAACTCGCGCCAGAAGTCGGCCGGCACCTTCTCGTTCAGCGCGGCCCGGTCTTCGGCGAGGCGCCCCGGCTGGCTGGCGCCGGGAATGACCGCGGCCACCGCGGGGTGCGCCAGCGCGAACTGCAGGCCCGCGGCCTTCATGCCGATGCCATGACGGTCGGCCAGTGCCTTGATGCGGGCGATCTTGTCGCGCATCGCGGGCTGGATCGGCGCGTACTCGAAGTTAGGTCCGCCGACCAGCGCACCCGAGCTGTAGGGGCCGCCCACGACGATGGACAGGTCGCGCTCCAGCACCTTGGGCATCACGCGCTGCAGCGCGCGCTGATGGTCCAGCAGGGTGTAGCGGCCGGCCAGCAGGAAGCCGTCCGGGCGAGGCCCCTCCAGGTCCAGCAGCAGCTCGATCGGCTCCACCCGGTTGACGCCCAGGCCCCAGGCCTTGATCACGCCCTCGTCGCGCAGCCGGTCCAGGGTTTTGAAGGCGCCCTTGCGCGCGCTCTCGAACACCGAGAGCCATTCGTCGCCATAGAAGTCCTGCGCGACGTCGTGCACCCAGACGATGTCCAGGCGGTCGGTCTGCAGGCGCTTCAGGCTGTCCTCGATCGAGCGCAGCGTGGCATCGGCCGAGTAGTCGTTGACGATCTTGTTGGGCCGGCCATGCTTGAACACATCGCCCTTCTCGCCGAGGTCGCGGGCGCTGACGTCCTCGACCTCGTCGAGAATCAGGCGGCCGACCTTGGTGGCGACGACATAGTCCTCGCGCGGCTTGGCCGCCAGCGCCTCGCCCATGCGCAGCTCGGCCAGGCCGGCGCCGTAGAAGGGCGCGTTGTCGAAGAAGCGGATGCCGTCGTTCCAGGCGGCGTCCACCGTGGCGCGGGCTTCCGCCTCGGGGATGTCGCGAAACATATTGCCCAGCGGGGCGGTGCCGAAGCCCAGCTTGCCGGGCAGAAGGTCCTTGATGAGTGCCATGCTTGAGACTCCAGAGCTGGATGGGGAAGGGCAGCTTACGCGGCCCGCGGCAGCGTGAACCGGGTATAGCCCTCGGCGTCGCCGCCGAAATAGGCCGAGAAGGGCGCGTCGAACAGCGGCGCATTGACGCGCAGGCGCGCCACCAGGTCCGGGTTGCCGATGAAATGCCGGCCGAAGGCGACCATATCGGCCTGGCCCGAGGCCGTGGCGTCCAGCGCGCGCTGGCGGTCGTAGCCGTTGTTGGCGATGTAGGCGCCGCCGCCGAAGGCCGCGCGCAGGGCCTGGTTGTCGAAGCCGCCGCCATTCTCGTTGTCATTGCCATGCATCTGGCCCTCGACCACATGCAGATAGGCCAGGCCCATCGCGCCGAGCCGGCGGGCGAGATAGGCATGCGTTTCCATCGGCGTGCTGTCCAGCGGCGTGTCGCCGATCGCGGTGGACAGCGGCGACAGGCGCAGGCCCACGCGATCGGCGCCCCAGACGCCGGCGACCGCCTCGACCACCTCCAGGGTCAGCCGGGCGCGGTTCTCGATCGAGCCGCCATATTGATCCTGGCGGCGGTTGGTGCTGTCGCGCAGGAACTGCTCCAGCAGATAGCCGTTGGCCGCATGCACCTCGACGCCATCGAAGCCGGCGGCCTTGGCGCGGATCGCGGCCTGGCGGTAGTCCTCGACGATGCCGGCGATCTCATGAGTCTCCAGCGCGCGCGGCATCGACGGCGGCTCGAAACCGGCCTCGGTGAAGACGCTGCCGCCGGCCTGCAGCGCGCTGGGCGCGACCGGCGCGGCGCCGTCCTCCTGCAGGCTGACATGGGACATGCGGCCGACATGCCAGAGCTGCATCACGATCTTGCCGCCGCCGGCGGCGTGCACCGCGTCGGTGACCTTCTTCCAGGCTTGCACCTGGGCGTCGGTATAGATGCCGGGCGTGTAGGCATAGCCGCGGCCCTGGCGCGAGATGTTGGTGGCCTCGCTGATGATCAGGCCGGCGGCGGCGCGCTGGCGGTAGTACTCGATGGCCAGCGGCGAGGGCAGGCCGTCCATGCCGCCGCGCGAGCGGGTCAGCGGGGCCATTGCGATGCGGTTCTTGACGTCGATGGCGCCCAGGCGGGCGGGGGTGAACAGGGCTTCGGTGGACATGGCGGCTTCCTTTCGGTGTTCGCGAGAACGCGGGATCTGTTTCGGATGAGGCAGAGTTTGGGTGCGGTGCAGCAATTCATCCAATTTATTTATTGAATTTAAGATATATATCAAGCAATATGACTGGATGCGCTACGACCTGAACCTGCTGCCCGTCTTCCTGGCGCTGATGGAGGAGCGCAGCGTGACGCGCGCGGCCGAGCGGCTGGGCATCACGCAGCCCGCGCTGTCGAATGCGCTGACGCGCCTGCGCGCGCTGCTGCTGGACCCGCTGTTCACCCGCGCGCGCTACGGCATGCAGCCGACGCCCAAGGCGCTGGAGCTTGCGCCGGCGATCGCGGCGGCGCTGGCCGGCCTGGACGGGGTGGTCCTCGGTCAGCAGGACTTCGATCCGGCGAAGGCGACCCAGCTGATCACGATCGCGCCCAACAGCTATGTCGAGTTCGTGCTGGTGCCGGCCATCGTGGCGCGGCTGCGCGAGCGCGCGCCGGGCATCAGCCTGCGGCTCACCCCCTATGGCACGGACCTGGCCGAGACCGGCGTGATCTCAGGCTCGACGGCCCTGGTGCTGGGCCGCATCGTCGCCCCGCCGGACCAGCTGATCGTGCAGCATCTGATGGACGACGGCCTGGCGTGCATCGTGCGCGCCGACCATCCGCAGATCGGCGAGAAGATCACGCGCAAGCAGTTCGAGCAGCTCAAGCATGTGAACATGCTGCCGCCCGGCCGCCTGCGCGTCGGCCTGTTCCAGGCGCTGGAGCGCCAGGGGCTGAGGCGCGAGGTGGCGGTCTCGGTGACGCATTTCCTGGCGATCCCGGAAGTGGTCGCGGTGACGGACTACTGCGCGACCCTGCCCCGGCTGATCTGCCGCCGCCTGGCCCGGGACGCGCGCCTGAAGATCCTGCCGACGCCGGCCGAGCTTGGCAGCTTCCCGGTGGAAATGGCCTGGCATGTGCGCTACCGCCAGGATCCGGCGCACCGCTGGTTGCGCTCCCTGATCGCCGAGGTGGCGAGCGAGCTGGGTGGCTAGGCCAGGGTCACGGGACTTCGGCCGTCTTCGGCGTCCGCGCGGCGCGCAATTTCGCGTATCGCAGGAGTCCGACCTTGAAGCCGATCAGCATGGGGGCGGCGATGACGAAGAGCAAGGCGATGGCGTTGAACGCGGTGTCGAAGGCAATCACGACGGACTGACCGGTGACGGTGCGGCCGAGCAGGCTTGTCGAGGTCGCGGTGGCGACCGCCGCATCCAGCCCTTTCGACGCGAGCATCGCCGCGGTCGTCGTCAGACGTTCGCCGACGGCGGGGACGCCTGCGCTGATGTGCGCCCCCAGCACCGCGATATTGGCGGCGGTCTCATGGTCGATCAAGGTCTGCAGCCCGGCGACCCCCATCAGCCCGCCGAGCTGGCGGCCGGTGTTGAAAAGACCGATGCCGGAAGCGAGATGGTGGTCGGGCAGGCTGCTAAAGGCGACCAGGGTGATCGACAGGAAGAGGAAGCCAAGGCCCAGGCCGCGCAACAGGACGGCGGCCATCATGTCGCTCGCGCCGCTGTCGCCGCTCGACCCGGACAGCATCCACATCGACACCATGATCATCAGGATGCCCAAGGGCACCGTGGCGATCGGAGGAACGCGGCGGGCTTGCATCAGGAATGCGCTCAGCAGCAGCGACCCGATGAACAATGCACTGCTTGGCAGCAGGAGCTCGCCGGCGGCGGTGGGCGTGAAGGCAAGGCGGGACACGGCAAATGCCGGGATCAGGAACGCGGTCCCGAACAAGGCGGCGCCGGCCACCAGACTGACGACGGAGGCGAACGAGAAGTCGTCCGACCGGAACAGCGAAAAGTCGAGCAGGGCCTTAGGTCCGGCCAGCACCTGCCGGCCGAGGAAGGCCAGCAAGGCGGCAGCGCCGATCAGGGTCAGCCACAAGATGCGAGCTTCCTCGAACCAGTTCCAGCGACTGCCTTGGCTGAGGACGTAGGTGAAGCACAGGAGTGCGGTGGCGAGGAGCGGGACGCCGATCCAGTCGAAGGGGCGGCGTGCGGTCTCGAGGGGCGTCGGACCGTCCGCCAGCAGCAGCAGCCCGGCGGCCGCCAAGGCCAGCGGGACGATGCAGAGGAAGATCCAGGTCCACGACAGATGGTCGAGCAGCCACCCGCCGAGCGCCGGCGTGAGCGTCGCCGGGGCAACGACCGCGCCGATCGCGAACAGCGCCTGAAGGGTCGGTTGGAGACGCCGCGCAAAGACCAGAAAGATGATCGTCTGGCCCGCGACCAGCAGGGTGCCGCCGGCCAGGCCCTGCACGGCCCGCAGCGCGACCAGCAGGTCCAGGCGGGTCGTCAGCGCGGCGCTCAGGCAGGCCGCGCCCATGACGAGGGTGGAGCCGAGGATCAGGCCGCGCGGCCGGATGCGTGTCATCAGCCACGGGGCAAGCATGAACCCCAGCAGTTTCAGCGCGGTATAGGCGATGTCCAGCCAGGCCAGCTCGTCCGGCGTGGCCTGGGTATCGCCGGCGATGTCGGCGCGCGCCAGCGCCAGGACGGTGCCGGCGATCGCCTCGGTCAAGGCGGCACTGATGATGGCCGCCAGCAGCAGGGCGCCTGCCGCTGGCGTGGGCGATCTGGAGGCGGCCGCCGTCATGACCGGCTCGCTGCGACGATCTGGACCCGGGCCGACAGGCCCGGCGCCAGCTGACGAGGCAAGGACGTGGTGCCGACGAACCTGATCTTCACGGGAACGCGCTGGACGACGCGAACGAAGTTGCCGGTGGCATTGTCCGAGGGCAGCAGGCTGAAGGTGGAACCGCTGGCAGGCGCAAAGCTGTCCACGACGCCGTCGAACCTCTGGTCGGGCAGTCCGTCGATCGTGATCCTCGCGCGCTGACCCGGGCGGACATGCTCGAGCTGGGTCTCCTTGAAGTTCGCCACGACCCACAGATCTTTCGCGGGGACGATGTCCAGCAGGGCAACACCGGGGGCGACCAGGCGGCCGACGCGGATCTGACGGTTGCCGACAATGCCGCCGACCGGTGCCCTGACGACCGTGTTCTCAAGATCGATCTGGGCGAGATCGTAGGCGGCCTGTGCCTGCTCCACCGCGGCCAGGGCCGCGGTCCGCTGGGTGGCCAGCACGGCGATCCGCTGCCGCTGCGCCGCCACCATCGCCGCTGCGGCCGAGACGCCCGACTCGGCCCTCGATTGCGCCGCATCGCTTTCATCGAGCTGGGCGTGGCTGACGAAGCCAACGCTGACCAGGTGACGCCGACGATCCAAGGCCTTGGTCGCCAGGGTCATCTCCGCCAGGTTCGATTGCCGTTGCGCTTCGGCCTGGCGGATCAGGGCCTGCTGCAGCGGTGTCTCGGCATCGACGCTGGTGAGGCGGGCCCGGGCGGCTTCGACATTGGCCGCGGCTTGCGCCAGGCGTGCGCGGAAGTCCCGGTCGTCAATCCTGAACAGCACGTCGCCCGCCCGGATGGCCTGGTTGTCCTCGACCTCCACGGCCGTGATGTAGCCCGCGACCTTGGGGGCGAGCGAGGTCACATCGCCGCGGACATAGGCGTTGTCGGTCGACGGCTCGTCACCCGAACGGGCCATGGCCCATCCGGCGGCGACGGCGACCACGGCGCCCAGGCACAGCAGCAGGCCGATGGCCTTTTTCCTGTCGAGCCGTGCCACGACTAGCGCTCCGCTCGGGCCGTCGACTGCCCGAGCCAGTCCTCGAACCGGGTCGCGCCGAGGCGCGGATCGGCCCCGGGGGTGAGCGTCTGGTCGGTGAGGAGGCCGCCGAAGTAGCGCGCGCGGACGTCCGCCACGACCCGGTGCGTTTGCTTCGTGCCGCGCAGGAAGCGGCGGACCAGCTCGTCGAGCGGCATGGCCTCGGGGCCGGCGACTTCGAGCGTGCCGTTGACCGGCGCTGCCAGCGCGACATCGGTGAGCGCCAGCGCCACGTCCTGCGACGCGATCGGCTGGATCAGCGCCGGTGACAGGCGTACCTCCTCGCCGACCGTGGCCGCCTGGGCAATGCCGCCGACAAACTCGAAGAACTGCGTGGCACGCAGGATGGTATAGGGCACGGCGGAGGCCTTGATCAGGGCTTCCTGCGCGACCTTCGCCCGGAAGTAGCCGCTTTCCGGCAGCCGTTCGGTGCCGACGATCGACAGCGCGACATGGTGGCGCACGCCGGCCGCCACTTCGGCGGCCAGCAGGTTGCGACTCGAGGTTTCGAAGAATTCGAGCACGGCCTGGTCTTCCCATACCGGCGCGTTCGCCACATCGACGACGACATCGGCGCCGTCGAGCGCCTTGGCCAGGCCCTCGCGGGTGATGGTGTTGACGCCCGTGTTGGGAGCCGCCGCGAGCGCGTCGTGGCCGCGCTCGCGCAGGTTGGCGACCAGCTTCGTTCCGATGAGGCCGGTGCCTCCGATGACAACAATCTTCATGGCTTCTCTCCGATTGCCCCGACCGCAACCCTTGCCGTCGGCGTGCATGAAGATTGCCGGAGCGGGCCCAGAAAGTCCTTGCCGGCACCCTGGATCGGTCTTCAGGAAGGCTTGGTTTTTCGTCCAAACCCTGTTCGATCGGGACGGGATCTCCCGCCGGGCCTTGCCGTACCATCGACGCACGGAAATGCCGTGCCGCTTGCCCCGCCGGGCAGCCGTTTGACAAAGGGATGCCGAGGTGCAGTTCAAATTTGGAGACTATGTGCTCGACCCGGAGCGCCGCGAGCTGTCGCGTCGTGCGGAAGTCGTGCCGGTCGGGCCGCAGGTCTTCGACCTGCTGCTGCATCTCGTCAGCCACCGCGACCGGGTCGTCAGCAAGGACGAGCTGCTGCAGACGGTCTGGAGCGGCCGGGTCGTCTCGGAATCGACGATCACCAGCCACATCAACGCGGTTCGCAAGGCCATCGGCGACACCGGCGAGCATCAGCATCTGGTCCGCACGGTCGCCCGCAAGGGGTTCCGCTTCGTCGGCGAGATCGAGGCCGCGCAACGGCCCGGCGCATCGGAGCTCCACGAGGGCATGGGTGACCAGCGCGACCCGCCGCCCGCGCCCCTGCTGCCGGGCAAGCCCTCCATTGCCGTCCTGCCCTTCCACAACCTGAGCGGTGATCCGGAGCAGGAGTACTTCGCCGACGGCGTGGTGGAGGACATCATCGCGGCGCTGTCGCGCATGCGCTGGCTGTTCGTGATCGCGCGCAACTCGAGCTTCACCTACAAGGGCCGGGTGGTGGACGTGAAGGAGGTGGGTCGCGAGCTTGACGTGCGCTATCTGCTGGAAGGCAGCGTGCGCAAGACCGGCAGCAGGGTGCGCATCACCGGGCAGCTGATCGACGCCACGACCGGGATGCATCTCTGGGCGGAGCGTTTCGAGGGCATGCTGGACGACCTCTTCGAGCTGCAGGACCGGATGGCGGAGAGCGTCGTCGGCGCGATCGCGCCGCAGCTCGAACGGGCGGAAATCGAGCGCGCCAAGCGCAAGCCGACGGAAAGCCTGGACGCCTACGACTATTACCTGCGCGGCGTCGCGAAGCTGCACAGCGGCACCCGCGAATCCATCGAGGCGGCGCTGCCCTTGTTCCGCCGGGCGACCGAACTCGATCCGGAGTTCGCATCGGCCTACGGCATGGCGGCCTGGTGCCATTTCTGGCGCAAGGTGAATGGCTGGACCAGCGATCGCCCCTGGGAGATCGCCGAGGGCGCCCGCTTGGCGCGGCTCGCGGTGGAGCTCGGCCGGGACGACGCCGTGGCGCTCACGCGCGGCGGCCATGCACTCGGGCATCTCGCCGGCGACCTCGATGTCGGCATCGCCCTGCTCGACAGGGCCGTGCTGCTCAATCCGAACCTTGCCTCCGCATGGTTTCTGGGCGGGTTCCTGCGCGCCTTGCACGGTGAATCCGATGCCGCGATCGAGCATTTGACGCATGCCATCCGCCTGAGCCCGCTGGATCCGGAACTGTTCAGGATGCAGGCCGGCATGGCGCTGGCGCATTTCCTGGCGGGCCGCTTCGATGCCGCGGCGGCCTGGGCCGAGCAAGCCCTGGGCAATCTGCCCAGCTTCCTCGCCGCGGCCTGCCTGGTGGCGGCGAGTCAGGCGCTCGCCGGACGAACGGACAAGGCGTGCCAGGCGATGCAGCGCATACGCGCGCTCGACCCGTCGCTGCGACTGTCCAATCTCGAGGGCTGGCTGCCGATCCATCGACCGGAAGACCTGGCGCGACTCGCCGATGGACTGCGGCTGGCCGGCCTGCCCGAGTGACGACGGCACGATGGGCGCTCGACCCGCGTGCACCGGTCACTCGATGGCGGCGTCGTCATCGGCCGAATTTGGCCGGGGCCGTGAATTCAGCCCGGCCCCACGCCCGTATCCAGCGCCTGCAGCTGCACCAGCCGCTGATAGATGCCGCCCTCATGCCGCATCAGCGTCTCGTGCGTGCCGCGCTCGGCCAGGTGGCCGTGGTTCAGCACCACGATCTGGTCGGCCGCGCGGATGGTGGAGAGCCGGTGCGCGATCGCGACCACGGTGACCCGGCCGCGCAGGGCCTCCAGGGCCTCGCTGATCACGCGCTCGGTGGCGCTGTCGATGTTGGAGGTGGCCTCGTCGAGGAACAGCAGGGTCGGGGCGCCGGCCAGCGCGCGGGCCATCGCGATCAGCTGCTTCTGGCCGGTGGAGACCCTCGCGCCGCCCTCGCCCAGCGGAGTGTCGTAGCCCTGCGGCAGCCCGGCCAGGAACTCGTGGATGCGGGCGGCCTTGGCGGCGTCGATCAGATCCTCCTCGGTGATGTCGGCGCGGCCCATCGCGATGTTCTCGCGCGCGCTGGCGGCCATCAGATAGGGCTCCTGCGGCACCAGGCCGACCCGGTCGCGGAAGGTGGCGTCGGGAATGGCGGCCAGCGGCTGGCCGTCGATCTCGATGCGGCCGGACTGCGGCGCATAAAAGCGCAGCAGCAGCGACAGCAGGGTGGACTTGCCGCTGCCGGTATGGCCGACGATGCCGACGAAGCTGCCGGCCGCGAAGCTGAGGCTCAGGTCGTGCAGCACCGGATGCGCCGGGTCGTAGCCGAAGCTCAGGGAATCGATCGTGATGTGGCCATGGCCGATGCGGTGCTGCGCGTTGGTCGGGGGCACGCTCTGCGTTTCCTGCAGCAGGGTGCGCACGCGCGCGGCCGCCACCATGGCCTGCTGCAGCTGGCCGAACTGCAGCGTGATCTGGATCAGCGGCTCCACCACGCGGGCGATATAGCCCAGGAAGGCGTAGAGCAGGCCCACCTCCAGCGCGGCGGTCCCGATGCCCGTCGCCAGACTCGGCTGGCGCTGGCCGAAACCGTAGATCAGGCCCACCACCAGCAGCACGTTCAGCAGGTCCAGCGCCGGGCGCAGCAGCCAGGCATTGGCGCGCAGCTCGTCCATGCGGGCCTTCAGCTGGCGCTGGTTGGTTCCGCCGAAGCGCTCGGCGAAGCGCGGCGCGGCGCCGGCCGCCTGCAGCACGGCCATGCCGGCCATGCTCTCGGCCATCTGGGCATTGATGTCGCTGCGCAGCTGGCGCGAGCGCGCCACCGCGGCGCCTGAGAGGCGCTGGTAGAGCGTGATGATGATCAGCATCGCCGGCACCAGGGTGGCGACGATCAGCATCAGGCGCCAGTCCAGCCAGGCCATCGCGATCATCGAACCGAGCACGACGATGCTGGAGTCCAGCATCACGTAGAGCACCTGGCGGTAGAGCTGGTTCACCGCCTCGGTGTCGTTGGTGACGCGGCTGACCAGCTGGCCGGTGATGGCCTTGTCGAAGAAGGCCATCGGCAGGGCCAGCACATGGGCATAGACGCGCTCGCGCAGCCTCAGGACCGAGCGCCGCGCCACGCCGGCCATGCGCGCCAGCTGGGCATAGCGGATCCAGCTGGCGGCCCAGCCCGACAGCAGCAGCGCGGCCAGCAGGCCGGCCATGGCCGTGACGTCGAAGCTGCGCGGCAAGAGGTAATGGTCGATGAAGAACTTGCCGATGATCGGTCCCAGCGCCTCCAGGCCGGCGGCCAGCACCAGCCACAGCACGCCGCGCCACAGCTCGGGCTTCTCGCCCCGCGCCGACTCCAGCAGCAGGCCGACCGAGCGCCAGGGCTTCTCTTGCGTGTCGGTATCAGGGTTCGTCACGTGGCACTCTCGTTGCAAACGTCGGGTCTCGACCCAGCGGAGCCCGAGGATCCGGCCTGGCCGGTCCTGCGGGCTCGCCCCCTTGAGGGGGCCGGCGCAGCCGGTAGGGGGTGGGCGTCAAGCCGCATCGAGGCTGGCCTCCAGTTGCTGGTAACGCCACTGGGTGGCGTACCAGCCCTCTTGTGCGAGCAGGGTTTCGTGATTGCCGCGCTCGGTGATGTGGCCCTTGCGCAGCACCACGATCTGGTCGGCTTCCATCACCGCGCTGAGGCGGTGGCTGACGATGATCACGCAGCGTTCGGGTCGCTCGCGGCGCAGCTCGCGCAGGTGTTCGAGGATCAGGGTCTCGGTGCCGGTGTCGACGGCCGACAGCGCGTCGTCCAGCAGCAGAATGGACGCGTCGCTGAGCAGGGCGCGGGCGATCGCGACTCTCTGGCGCTGGCCGCCCGACAGGGTCACGCCGCGCTCGCCGACCAGGGTGTCGTAGCGCTGCGGCAGGCGCTGGATGTCCTCGTGCACCGCGGCCAGCCCGGCGGCCCATTGCACCTGCGCGCGCGTCGCGTCGGGCCGGGCCAGCGCGATGTTGTCGGCGATCGAGGCCGAGAACAGGAAGGGCTCCTGCGGCACCCAGGCGATGGCCCGGCGCAGCGATGGCAATTCGAACTCGGGCAAGGCCTGGCCCCCGATCGCGATGCGGCCCGCCGTCGGCTCGAACTGGCGCAGCAGCAGGCGCAGCAGCGTGGACTTGCCGGCGCCGGTGGGGCCGACCAGGCCCAGGGTCTGGCCGGGCGCCAGGCGCAGGCTCACGGCCTCCACGGCCAGGCGCGGCGCGGCTTCCTCCTCGCCGGGGTAGGCGAAGGACAGGCGCTCGAACGCGATCTCGGCCCGCGCCGGCAGGGCCTGCCGCCCGTCGTCCGTCAGGGTCAGCGGCGCCTGCAGCACCGGCGCCAGCCGCCCCCAGGCCGCCCGGCCGCGCTCCAGCAGGGACAGCACCCAGCCGGCCGCGAACATCGGCCAGATCAACTGGCCCAGGTACATCGTGAACGAGGTCAGCTGGCCGATCGAGAGTTCCTGTTTCGCCACCAGCCAGCCGCCCAGGCCCAGCGCGATGGCCATGGCCGCGGTCAGGGTCATGCCGACGGCCGGCTCGTAGGCGGCCTCCCAGCGCTGCGCCTGGTAGCTGGCCTCGCCGGCGCCGTCGGCCAGCGCGGCGAACTGCCGGCTGCTGCGCGGCACGAGCCCCAGGGCGCGCAGGGTGCGCACGCCGGCCAGGCCCTCCTGCACATGCTGGTTCAGCAGCGAGAAACGGTCCAGCGAGCTTTTCCAGGCATGGTGCACATGGTCGGAGATGCGCCAGAAGGCCAGCGCCATCAGGGGGAAGGGCAAGAGCGCGGCCAGGCCCAGGCGCCAGTCCACGCCCAGGGTCATCATTGCCAGCACCAGCACCAGGGTCAGCGTGCCGTCGAAGGCCGCCAGCAGGGCCTCGCCGGCGGCCAGCTCCACGGCATCCACATCGTTGGTGGCCAGGGCCATCAGGTCGCCGGTGCGCTTGGCCTGGAAGAAGCCGGGGCCCTGCAGGGTCAGGCGCTGGTAGAGCTGGATGCGCAGCTGACGGCCCAGCTTGTAGGCCGCGCCAAAGAGGGCGATGCGCCAGCCCACCCGCATCAGATAGATCAGCAGGCCGGCCAGCAGCAGCAGGGCCAGCTCCCACAACAGGCCGCCGGTCTGCAGGCGCCCGGCGATCATGCCGTCCACCACCGCGCCGACCTGGCGCGGGATCCAGACGGTCAGCAGCGCGATGCCGGCCAGCATCAGGGCCGAGGCGGCATAGGCGGGCCAGTGCCGGCGCACGAAGCCGGCGATCAGCTGGGTCAGGGTCATGGGGCGGGCTGGGTCGGGGAGGGCCGATTGTGCCAAGAAGTGCCAAGAATCGCCTTAGCATCAAGGCTCAGGAGGTGATCGCCATGAGCGGACTAGCGGAGCGTATCGACGAGGCGCTGAACATCCACCCCGATCGCGCCGCGGAGGCCGCGGACCTGCTGCGCGCGGCGGCCCCGGCGCTGCCCGGGGCCGAGCCGGCGCAGCAGCAGGCCTGGCTGCGCGCGGCCGAGCATGTCCTGCTGGGTCATCTGGCCGATGGCGCCGGCCTGGCGGCCCTGCTGCCGGCGCTGCCCGCCGCCCAGACCCGGCGGGCCCAGGCGGCCATTGCGCTGGCGGCGGGCGCCGCGCCCGACTGGCAAGAGCTGGCCCCGGCCGAGCGCATCCGCGCCCATTACAACGCGGCCCTGGCACGCACGCGCGGCCGCGACTTCGCCGGGCTGGCGGCCCTGATGGATGCGGCCCAGGCCCTGGTCGCGGGCGATGCGGATGGCGCCAAGGCCTGGGCCGCAATGGCCAACAATGTGGCCGGCGATCTGCGCAGCTACTTCAGGGCCGGGGATGCCGAGGCGGCGCACGCCATGCTGGACGCCGCCCGCCGTGCCCGTGCCGCCTGGCAGCGCGCCGGCGGCTGGCTGGAGCTGGAGCGGGCCGACTGGCAGCTGGCCCTGTGCGCGGCGGCGGCCGGCGAGGGCGCGCTGGCGCTGCGCGCCGCGCAGGACTGCCTGGAGGTCTGCCAGGGCAACGAGGCCGGCGACTACGAGCATTGCTTCGCCTACCAGGCCCTGGGCCTGGCGGCGCTGGCCGCGGGCGACGCGGCGCTGGCGCGGCGCGCGCATGCGCAGATGGCCGAGCGCGTGCTCCTGCTGGAAGGGGACGAGCGCCTCTATGCCGACGGCTGTCTGGCGGCGCTGGAGGCCAGGCTGGACGGCTGAGGCTTGGAGACCAGCCACAGGCCGGCAAGGGTCAGCAGGCCGTTGATCAGCAGCAGCTCCAGGCCCAGCTCGTAGCCGCCGAACCAGCGCTGCCGGCTGTCCAGCAGCCAGCACAGCAGCGGCGCCGCCACGGCCACCGCCGGCACCCAGGCATCGCGCACCGCGCGCCGGCTCAGCATGCCGAAGGCGAACAGGCCCAGGAGCGGCCCGTAGGTGTAGCCCGCCAGTTTCAGGATCAGGCCGATCATGCTGGGGTCGTTGACCCACTTGAACCCCATCACCAGCAGCAGGAAGAGGGCCGCGAAGGCCAGGTGCACGCGCTTGCGCACCGCCAGCTTCCTGGCCTCGTCCCAGTCCTGGCGGCGCTGCAGGCCCAGCAGGTCGATGCAGAAGCTGGAGGTCAGGGCGGTGATCGCGCCGTCGGCGCTGGGGAACAGGGCCGAGATCAGCGCGATGATGAAGACCAGCTGCACCCAGGCCGGCAGATGGTTCAGCACCACCGCGGCAAACAGCTCGTCGCCCCTGGCCGTCAGCGCTTGCTGGGCCGCGAACAGCTGCAGGAGGCCGCCCAGGAACAGGAACAGCAGCACCACCGCGAGCATGATGGTGGCCAGCACCATCACGTTCTTCTGCGAATCGGCCAGGCGCTTGACCGAGATGTTCTTCTGCATCATCTCCTGGTCCATGCCGGTCATCGCGATCGCGATGAACATGCCCGCCAGGATCTGCTTGCCCCAGAACAGGCGGCTCAGCGGATCGCCGACGAAGACCTGGGACAGGCCGGTCTCGTTGAGGCGCACGAGGCTCTGGCCGAGTTCCAGGTCCAGCGCCCGCAGCAGATAGGCCACGCAGACGATCAGGCCCAGCAGCATGCCGCTGGTCTGCAGGGTGTCGGTCCAGACGATGGTCTTGACCCCGCCTTCGTAGGTGTAGGCCAGGATCATCAAGAGAATCACCAGCGCGGTCAGCCAGAAGGGCAGGCCGAAACCGTCGAGGATGGCCTCCTGCAGGATCTTCACGACCAGGTACAGGCGCGCGGTGGCGCCCAGGGTGCGCGAGAGGATGAAGAAGCCGGCGCCGGTCTGGTAGCTGCGCGGTCCCAGGCGCTGGCCCAGGTAGTCGTAGATCGAGGTCAGCCGCAGGCGGTAATAGAGCGGCAGCAGCACGAAGGCGATCACCGCATAGCCGAGAAACTGGCCCAGCACGATCTGGAAATAGCTGAAGGCCGAGGCGCCCACCGCGCCGGGCACGCTGATGAAGGTCACGCCCGACAGCGAGGTGCCCACCATGCCGAAGGCCACCAGGCCCCAGTTGCTGTTGCGGTTGCCGATGAAGAAGCTCTGGTTGTCGGCCGCGCGCGAACTCCACCAGGCCACGCCCAGCAGCAGCGTGAAATAGGCCAGCACGACGGTCAGCAGCAGCAGGGGGGACATGGCGATCAGGGGCGGGCACCGGAGGGCTGCCGATTATGGGCAGCCCTTCCGCGGCCGCGCATTCCGGTCCGTCGGGCGGGCATAACCGGTGAAAACCCGCAAGCGGCGCGATGGCCGGCGCGCGTGCCAGGGAAAACCCCGGGCCGATTGCAAATCGAGGCGACCGCGCCGGGGAGCGGCCGCCGTGCGATGCCCGCCCGGGGCGCGAGTGAGGAATCAATAACTTATCGGAGTATGTGCAACCGTTTGCGCATCTGCGCTGCATTTGCGTTTCATTTGCGCAAAATTTGCGGGTGTTGGCTGGGCCAATACCCGTTGTCCGGATATGGAGGAAGAATATCCAGCGCGCCCGGCACCCCGCATTCGCGGTGTCTCAAGCTGTCATACACAAACGCTAGCATGCTGTCGAAGCCGCTCTGGCGACCACCGCAAGCCCATGATTTCATGGGTTTTTTGATTCGGTTGGCGGGGCGGGGTGGTTCCTCCCTCGGTCCTTCCCATCATCTTTTGACCATGAAGCTAAAACCTCTTGTTTCCCTGCTGGCGGCAGTATTTGCGGCGCCGGCGGTATTGGCCTCGACCAGCGGCGTCGTGATCAGCCAGGTATATGGCGGAGGCGGCAATAACGGCGCCACGCTGACGCATGATTTCGTCGAGCATTTTCAATGCCGGCAACAACCCGGTGAGCCTGAATGGCTGGTCGGTGCAATATGCCTCCAGCGCCGGTACCTTCGGCACCTCCACCGGTTCCCTGACGCCGTTGCCCGACCACATGCTGCAGCCCGGGAAGTACTTCCTGATCCAGATGGCCAAGGGCAGCGGCGGCACCCAGGCCCTGCCCACGCCCGACCATAGCGGTGCCGCAGCGATGAGCGGCAGCGCCGGCAAGGTGGCCCTGGTTCCCGGTGTGGCGGCCCTGGCCGTCGCCAGCCCGAGCGCGGCCCAGGTCGTGGATGTGGTCAGCTTCGGCGAGGCGAGCACCGCCATCGAGGGCTCGCCGACGCCCGCGTTGAGCAACACGACGGCAGCGCTGCGCGCCGGCAAGGGCTGCACGGACAGCAACAACAACAATGCCGACTTTGGCGTCAGCGCTCCCGCCCCGCGCAATTCGGCCTCGGCGACAAACGTTTGCGACAGCGGTGGTGGTGGTGAAACCCCGCCGCCCGCCGGCTCCACGGTCGCGATCTACACGATCCAGGGCAGCGGCGCGCAGAGCCCCTACAAGGACCAGACCGTCACCACCACCGGTGTCGTGACCCATGTGGTGTCGACCGGCTTCTACATGCAGGACCGCCTGGGCGACGGCAACATGGCCAGCTCGGACGGCATCTTCGTCTACACCAATGCCGCCAACAGCGCCCAGCTCGGTCAGGAGCTGAGGGTCACGGCCAAGGTGGTCGAATTCATCGCCGGCGCCGGCAGCGCCGATGCGCAGGCCAACCCCATCACGGAGTTGAGCGCGCCGACCGCGATCACGGTGCTGAGTTCCGGCCATGCGATCACGCCCGTCGAGGTCGACCTGAGCACCCTGCCGGCCGGCGGCCTGGAAGCCTACGAGGGCATGCTGGTCACGCTGAAGGGCCCGCTGACCGTGCAGCAGAACTATTTCCTGGGCCGCTTCGGCCAGCTGACCATGGCGGCCGGCGGCCGCACCTGGCAGCCCACCAATCTGTACCGCCCCGGCACGCCCGAGGCGCTGGCGCTGGCGGCCGACAACGCGCGCCGCATGTTCATCCTGGACGACAACAGCTCGGTGCAGAACCCCAACCCGACGCCCTATATGGGCGAGGGCGACACGGTGCGGGCCGGCGACACGGCCGCCGCGCTGACCGGCGTGATCGATTTCGGCCTGGCCACCGCCACCGCCACCGGCGCCGCGATGTACAAGCTGCAGCCCACCGCGCCGGTGCTGTTCGAGCGCAGCAACCCGCGCACCACCGCCCCCACCGCGGTCGGCGGCAACTACAAGGTGGCCAGCGCCAATGTGCTGAACTACTTCACCACCTTCACCAACGGCCAGACCGCCGGCGGCCAGAGCGGCCAGGGCTGCACCTTGGGCACCTCCACCGCCGCCTCCAACTGCCGCGGCGCCAACAACCTGGCGGAGTTCCAGCGTCAGCAGGCCAAGCTGGTGGCCTCGCTGTCGGCCATCAACGCCGACGTGGTGGGCCTGATGGAGGTCCAGAACAACGGCGACGTGGCGGCGCAGAACCTGGTCGACGCGCTCAATGCCAAGCTGGGCCCGAACGTCTACAAGGTGGTGCCCAAGGGCGCGCTGAACACCGGCGACGACGCGATCCGCGTGGCGCTGATCTACAAGCCCGGCCGTCTGGCGCTGAACGGCGTGGCGCTGTCGGACACCCATGAGGTGAACAACCGCCCGACCTTCGCCCAGGGCTTCGCGGCACCCAACGGCGAGCGCTTCGCGGTGGCGGTCAACCACCTGAAGTCCAAGGGCAGCTGCCCCTCGGGCGGCGGCGCCGATGCCGACCAGGGCGACGGCCAGAGCTGCTGGAACGCCACCCGGGTCCAGCAGGCCGAGCGCCTGCGCGAGTTCCTGGGCCAGATCCGCACGAGCGCCGGCACCGACGACTTGATCCTGATCGGCGACCTGAACGCCCATGGCCAGGAAGACCCGCTGCACGCGCTGACCGGCGACGGCCTGATCGTCGACCATGTGGCGCGCTTCATGCCCGAGAACCATTCCTATGTGTTCGACGGCCTGGCCGGCCGCATGGACCATGGCCTGAGCACGGCCACGATGCAGCAGAAGATCGTCTCGGCCGCGCCCTGGCATGTCAATGCCGACGAGCCCACCATCATCGACTACAACCTGGAGTTCAAGCAGCCGGCCTGCGCCACCTGCGGCCCGGACTACTACGCGCCGACGCCCTACAAGTCCTCCGACCATGATCCCGTCGTGCTGGGCCTGAACCTGCTCAAGCAGATCGGCGGCACGGCCGGCCGCGACACCATCGTCGGCACGGCGGGCGACGATGTGATCGAGGGCGGTGCGGGTGCTGACACGCTGACCGGCGGTGCCGGCCGCGACCAGTTCGTCTACAGCAGCGTGCTGGATGGCGTCGACACCATCACCGACTTCACGCCGGGCGAGGATCGGCTGGTCTTCACCAGGCTGCTGGAGGTGACCGGCATCGGCAGCCCGGATCCGCTGGCCAGCGGCCATGTCAGCTGCACCAACTCCGCCGCCGGCGCGCTGGTGGGGGTCGACACCGACGGCAGTGCCGGCGCGCTGAAGGCCCGCACGATGGCCGTGCTCAAGGGCGTCAACTGCTCGGCACTGAACGCCGCCAGCTTCAAGTTCTGAATCAAGAAGGAAGACACAGCATGATCATCAAGATGCGTCACACCCTGCTGGCCGCCGCGCTGGCCCTGGCCGGCCTGAATGCCCAGGCCGCCGCCTACAGCTTCGCGGGTCGGCTCGACGACGGCCCGCTGGCCGGCCTGGGCTTCGGCGGCCAGTTCAGCTACGACGAACTGGCTCTGAGCGGTTCCGGCTACGAGTTCCTGGACCTGAGCGCCTGGACGCTCAATGTACTGGGCCAGAACTTCAGCTCGGCCACCACGCCGGCATCGCCGCAGGCCGCCTTCTGGGACGGCCGGTTCGTCGGCCTGAACGGCAGCTTCGCCTCCGGTGCCTATGAGGTGACCCTGGCCGACGGCGTGGTCGACTTCTCCGGCGCCTACCTGGGCTACCGGACCCCGGCCGGCGAGGGCTTCGGCTCCTACAGCGTCACCGCCGTGCCCGAACCCAGCAGCTGGCTGATGAGCCTGGCCGGCCTGGCCTCCATCGGCGCGATCGCGCGCCGCCGCAAGGCGGCCGACCTGGCTTGAGCCTGGTCGCGGTGCCATGTTCGACGGGGCCTTCGGGCCCCGTTTTCTATGGCTGCGCCTGCAGCTGCCGGTAGACCTGCTCGCCCAGTTGGGCCAGCCGCTGCGCCGGCAGCCGGCCGGTCAGCGCATAGCCCAGCCGCCCGTCCACCCAGTAGAAGCTGCGGCTGGCCTGCGCGCCCCGACCCTGCTCGGAGAAATGGAAGGCGGTGGGGGCGCCTTGTGCGGCGCCGACCACCGAGACATAGAGCGTCAACCGCTCGCTGCTCCATTCACCGTCCGTGCTCTCGTACATGAACTGCGCGCGCGCCTGCTCGGGCCCCGAGGCCTCGCCGGCCGGCAGCAGGCGCCCGCCCATCAGGCGCCAGCCTTCGCCCTCCAGATGCGGCACGCGCAGCGGCTGACCCAGGCGCTTGCTGAGCCATTGCACCAGATGCTCCTGCTGCTCGGCGCCGACCTCGACCGGGTGGCGCCGCTCCGGCAGGTAGACCGCATGGGCGATGCCGGCATCGCGCACGAAGCCCGGCACGAGGCCGGGTGCCGCGGCCGCGCGCTCGGCCGCGCCCGTCGGCGGCGCCAGCCAGGCGCGGCCGTTCCAGCCCAGGGCCAGGCCCAGGGCCAGCACGCAGACACCGGCCAGGGCCTGGACCCGGTAGCTGGGCGCGTTGGCGGCCAGGCGGCGTTCGCCGCGGCGCAGGCCCTGCAGCAGGGCCGTGGGCAGCGGTTCGTCCAGCAGCTCGGCATGCAGGGCCTGCAGGCCGGTGCGCTGGCTGCGCCAGTCCAGCACGCGTCGTGCATCGGCGGGGTGCTCCTGCAGCCAGGCGGCCACCTCGGCGGCCTCGGCCGCCTCCAGCAGCCCGTCGGCGAAGGCGTGCAGCCGGGCCTCGTCCATCATGCCGAATTCCTGCTTGCTCATCTTGTTGTCACTTCACCACGCGCAGCGGTGCCACTCGCGGCGCTTCACCATGCATCAGCTGGCGCAGCCGCTCGCGGGCGCGCGCCAGACGCGACATCACGGTGCCCAGCGGCACGTCCAGCACATCGGCGGCCTCCTGGTAGCTCAGTTCCTCGACGCAGACCAGCAGCAGCACCTCGCGCGCCGCGGCCGGCAGCGCGGCCAGCGCGCGCTCCAGGTCCAGGCGCAGCGGCAGGCTGGATTCCAGCTGGCCGCCATGCAGGGCGTCGTCGAACTCCTCGTGCGGATGGCGGCGTTCGTCGCGCAGCTGGTTCAGGAACACCCGGTGCATCAGGCTCAGCAGCCAGGCGCGCAGGGCCTGGGTCCGGTCCGGCCCGCCCAGCTCGGGGCGCCACAGCGCGGCCTTCAGCAGCGCGCGCTCCAGCGTGTCCTGCAGCAGATCGTCGGCGCGCGCCGCGTCGCCCGTCAGCAGCCGCGCATGGCGACGCAGCCGGGGCAGATGCGGCAGGGCCTCGTCGAGGATCATCGCGCCCGCGCGGTTCAGGGCCTGGCGGTCTTCCAGACCTGGTTGACGCCGTCGCCCGTGCGGTCGCCGGGCTTCTGGTCCTTGGCCCAGTAGTACAGCGGGCGGCCCTTGTAGGCCCATTGGCGGGCGCCGTCGTCGCGCATCACGATGCTCCAGTCGCCCTGGGCCTGGGCCTGGTCCTCGGCCTTGGCCGGCAGCGGCGGCCAGTTGGCGGCGCAGGGGCCGTTGCAGACGCTCTTGGCCGAGCCGGCGGTGTCGCGGTCGAAGGTGTAGAGCGTCATCTTGGCCGGGCCGACCAGGGCGCCATCCAGGGCCATGGCCGGGGCGGCGGGCTGCTGCTGCATGCCGGCGCAGGCGGCCAGCGTGCCGGCGATGGCGGCGATGGCGGTGCTTAGCGCGAGGCGCTTGAGAGTCGGGATCATGGGGGTCTCCAGTTGCGTACCCAGCGAGAACACCCGGCGCGGCCGCTTTATTCCAGCGCGGCCCAAAAAAATCAGCGCGACAGGGCCAGCTTGACGCCGAAGCCGATCAGCACCGTGCCGGCCAGCTTCTCCAGCAACTGGCCGAAGCGGGGATTGCTGCGCAGCCGGCTGGCCAGGCGCAAGGTCAGCAGGGTGACAAGCAGGCCATAGGCCAGGGTCAGCGCGGCGATGGTGGCGGCCATCGCGGCGAAGCTGAGCAGGCCCTGATGGCGGGCCGGATCGACGAAGAGCGGGAAGAAGGCCATGTAGAACACGATGGCCTTGGGGTTCAGCAGGGTGATGAACAGGGCCTGCTGGAAATACCGGCGCGGTCGGATCTGCAGCACCGGTGCCGCGCCCGGCCGGGCGCGCAGCATGCGCCAGCCCAGCCAGGCCAGATAGGCGGCGCCCAGCCATTGCACGCCGGCGAAGACGCGCGGCGAGGCCGCCAGCAGGGCCGCCACGCCGGCCACCGCCAGCCACATCAGGACCTGGTCGCCGGCGATCAGGCCCAGCGTGGCGGCCAGTCCGCCCTTGAAGCCGCCCTTGCCGGTGGACGAGATCAGCGCCAGATTGCCGGGGCCCGGGATCAGCAGGAAGATGATGACGGCAATGACGAAGGCGGGATAGTCGGTGATGCCGAACATGGCGAAACTCCAGGGCTTGAACGTGCCTCGCGATGGTACGCGTTGGACGCCCCGGCCGGAGCGGCCGGGGCGACGGTGTGGAGAGAATGGATGGATCGATAGACAGCAAGAGACCGCAAGCGACCGCAAGGGGCAGGAAAGACAGGAAGGAAAACCGGCGCCGCCGTCACGGAACGGGGGTGCCAAACGTCTGGATCACCATGAACGACGCCACCGAATGCTTCACCCGCCTGCGCCCGCGCCTGCAGGGCATCGCCTACCGCATGCTGGGCTCCTCGGCCGAGGCCGAGGAAGTGGTCCAGGACGCCTGGCTGCGCTGGCACGAGACCGACCTGGAATGCGTGGACAACACCGAGGCCTGGCTGGTCTCGGTCACCACGCGCCTGGCCATTGACCGGCTGCGCAGCGCCAAGGTGCAGCGCGAGCACTATGTGGGCACCTGGCTGCCCGAGCCGCTGATCAGCGATTCGCCGGCCTCGCCCGAACAGCTGCTGGAGCGGGTCGACGATGTGTCGGTGGCCTTCATGGCCCTGCTGGAACGCCTGGCGCCCGAGGCGCGCGCGGCCTATCTGCTGCGCGAGGTGTTCGATGCCGACTATGGCGAGGTGGCCGAGGCCCTGGGCAAGACCGAGCCGGCCTGCCGCCAGCTGGTGCACCGCGCCAAGGTGCAGCTGCAGGACCAGCGGCCGCGCTACACGGTGGCGCGCGAGACCCAGCTGCGCCTGCTGCGCGGCTTTGCCGATGCAGCGCAGCGCGGCGAGTTCGCCGCGCTCAAGTCCATGCTGGCCGAGGACGCCCAGCTGATCGGCGACGGCGGCGGCAAGGTGCCGAGTTTCGGCGTGCCCATGGTAGGCGGCCAGCGCATCGCCCAGCTCTATCTGGCCACCCAGCTGCGCTATCCGGGCCTGGTGCGCTTCGAGGTGGTGGTGCTGAACGGCCAATGGGGCCTGCTGCGCTTCATCGACGGCACGCTGGAATCGGCCCAGTCGCTGGAGACCGATGGCGAGCGCATCCTGCGCATCCATGCCCAGCGCAATCCGGACAAGCTGGCCCGCATCGCCGCGGCGCTGGGCCGCGAGCTCAACTACCACAGCGCTGCCGCCGCCGCCCCCGGCGTCACAAGCCCGCCGCCCCAAACGTCTTGAGTCTGTGCATCCCGCATGGCACTCGAGGCAGCCTATGAACACCGAACCGCGTCTTCCCTGGACCCATATCTCCCCGAAGGCCTACCAGGCCATGGCCGGCGTCAATGCCAGCATCGCCAGGTCCTCGCTGGGCCCGCAGCTGATCGAGCTGGTACAGACCCGCGTCTCCCAGCTCAACGGCTGCGCCTTCTGCCTGGACATGCATGCCCGCGAACTGCGCAAGGCCGGCGAGAGCTGGCAGCGCATCAACAGCCTGGCGAGCTGGCGCGAGACCGGCCTGTACAGCGGGCGCGAGCGCGCCGCGCTGAACTGGGCCGAGACCATGACCCGGCTGGCCGGGGCGCAGGGCGGCCGCGACGCCGATTTCGAGACCCTCAAGCTGCAGTTCAGCGATCAGGAGATCGTCGAGCTGTGCTGGGCGATCGCCGCGATCAATGCCTGGAACCGCATGGCCATCGGCATGCAGATGCCCGTGCTCGAAAAGCCGATCGAGTGAGCGGAGCGCCGTCACAGGCCGGCCGCGCCGAACGTCTTGTGCCGCAGCGACGGTTGCAAGCCGCCACCGTCCTCGATCCCAACCCTCTATCGTTGAAGGACCCGACATGAAAGCAGTGATCATCGGAGGCAGCGGCCTCATCGGCAAGAAGCTGGCGGCCCTGCTGGAGCAGGCCGGTCATGTGGTGCTGGCGGCCTCGCCGTCCACGGGCGTGAACGCGGTGACCGGCGAAGGCCTGGCCGCGGCCCTGGCCGGTGCCGAGGTGGTGGTGGACGTGACGAACTCGCCCTCCTTCGAGGACGAGGCCGTGATGCAGTTCTTCAAGGCCTCGACCCAGAACCTGCTGGCCGCCGAACTCGCCGCCGGCGTGCGCCACCATGTGGCGCTGTCGGTGGTGGGCTCCGAGCGGGTGCCCGACAGCGGCTACTTCCGCGCCAAGGTGGCCCAGGAGGCGCTGATCAAGGCCTCCAGCGTGCCCTACACCATCGTGCGCGCCACCCAGTTCTTCGAGTTCCTGGGCGCCATCGCCCATGTCGGCACCGAGGGCCAGACCGTGCGCGTCTCCTCGGCCCAGCTGCAGCCGATGGCCGCCGCCGATGTGGCGGCCGCGCTGGCCCGGGTTGCCGCCGAGGCGCCGCTGAACGGCACTTGCGAGATTGCCGGCCCCCAGGTCTTCCGGCTCGACGAGCTGATGCGCCGCACGCTGCGGGCCAGCGGCGATGCCCGCGAGGTCGTGACCGACGACGCGGCGCTGTATTTCGGCACCCGTCTGACCGACGCCTCGCTGATGCCCGGCGCCGGGGTGCGGCTCGGCACGGTCACGCTGGACGGCTGGCTGGCGCAGAACGCCGGCGCGTGAGCGGCCCCATGCGCCGGCCGCGCCGGCGCCGTCAGTAGGTGCGTCCGCCGCGGAACTGCGCGTGCTGGCGCCGCTGCAGGGTGGTGCTCTTGCTCATCGCCTCGAAGGACACGCGGGCATGGGCATGCATGATGGCCAGGCCCAGCGCATCGGCCGCGTCCTTGCCCGGCTCGCCGGGCAGGTTCAGCAGGCGCTGCACCATCAGCTGGATCTGTTCCTTCTTCGCATGGCCATGGCCCACCACGGCCTTCTTCATCTGCAGCGCGGTGTACTCGGACACCGCCAGGTCGCAGGACACCAGGGCCGTCAGCGCCGCGCCGCGCGCCTGGCCCAGCAGCAGGGTGGACTGCGGGTTGACGTTGACGAACACGATCTCCACCGCCGCGCATTGCGGCTGGTAGCGCGCCGTCACCTCGCGCACGCCGTCGAAGATGATCTTGAGCCGCGCTGGCAGGTCGCCCGTGGCCGCCGCGGCGGTCTTGATCGTGCCGCTGGCCACATAGGCGAGGCGCGGGCCGTCGGCGTCGATGACGCCAAAGCCCGTCGTCTGCAAGCCGGGATCGATGCCGAGGATGCGCATCAGTCCTCCATGCCGCGTCGCGGTGGCCGCGTCGCGGGACACAGGTCGAGCCCCGCGACGCCCGAGGATCCGGCTCTGCCGGTCCGGTGGGCGTGCCCCCTTGAGGGGGCGCGCGAAGCGCGTAGGGGGTGGGTCATAGATTCGCCTTGAAGTACCAGCGCACCGAGTGGAAGAACACCGGCGCCGCGAAGCACAGCACCGCGATGCGGTCCAGCAGGCCGACGGCCCCGGTGATGGAGCTGCGGTTGCCCCAGTAGATCACACCGGCGTCGCGCTTGAGCGCCTTCATCACCAGACCGCCCATGGTCCCGGCGGCCGCGGCGATCACGGCCATCACCAGGGCCTGGCCGGCCTTGAAGGGCGTGATCCAGTAGAGCAGGGCGCCCGACAGCGCGGCCGCCAGCAGGCCCAGCCACCAGGCGCGCAGCGAGAAGCTGCGGCTGATGCGGCGCGCCACCGGCCGGCGGCGCAGCGAGCGGCTGGCCACCTCCTGCACGATCTGCGCAACGCCCACCACCATCACCATGAAGAACAGCAGGAAGGCGCCGCGGCCCTCGTAGCCCTTGAAATCCAGCAGCAGCAGGGCCGGCGCATGCGACAGGCCGTAGATGCAGACCATGATGCCCCACTGGATCTTGGCATTGCGCTCCAGGAAACGCTGCGGATCGTCGGCCAAGGCGCTGGCCACGGGAATGGCGACGAAGCCGTAGACCGGGATCAGCACGCTGAACAGGTCGAAATGCCGCGTGCCCACCAGCACATACTGCAGCGGCAGGATCGCGAAGAAGGCCAGGATCAGGCTGCGGTGGTCGGCGCGGCGCGTGTGCATCAGGGTGATGAACTCGCGCAGCGCCAGGAAGGACAGCACGCCGAACAGCAGGGTCGCGCCCACCGGCCCCGAGACCCAGGCGGCCCAGAACAGGCAGGAGCCGCCCCAGATGGCCTTCAGGTCGCGCCTGAACTGGCGCCAGTTGTCTTCGGCACGCTCGCTGCGCTCGCCGCTCTTCAGCGAATAGAGCAAGCCGCCCAGCGTGATCAGCACCAGCAGCCCGAACAGGATCAGGAACAGCAGCGCGATCTGGTCGCTGGCGCTCATCATGCGCAGCGCCCTCATGCCTGGCCTCCGACGGGCCGCTGGGCCATCACCGCCGCGCGGGCCCGCTCCAGGAAGGCGCGCTTGTCCTCGTCCGGCCGGCGCTGCAGCGCTTCGCCGAAGGTGACGGTGCACAGGATGGGCACCGGCACGACCTCGCCCTTGGGCATCACGCGCTGCACATTGTCGATCCAGGTCGGGATCAGCTGCACCTGCGGAAACTGCGCGGCCAGATGAAAGAGCCCGGCCTTGAAGGCCTGCGGGTCACCCTTGCTGGAGCGCGTGCCCTCGGGAAAGATCACGACCGAGTCGCCGCCCGCCAGCGCCTCGACCAGCGGTTCCAGCGGATCCTCGTCGGGGCTGCTGCGGGTGCGCGAGACATAGATGGCATTGAACACCGCGCCGGTCAGCCAGGCCTTCAGCCGGCTGCCGGTCCAGTAGTCGCGCGCCGCGATCGGGCGCGTGCGCGCGCGCAGCTCGGCCGGCAGCGCGGCCCAGATCAGCACCCAATCGAAGTGGCTCTGGTGGTTGGCGAAGTAGATGCGCTGCTCGGCGGTGGGCGGGCAGCCTTTCCAATGGCCCTGCGCGCCCGTGATCAGGCGCGCCAGCCAGGCCAGGAACAGGCCGGTGAATTCGGCAAGAGACATGGGGCGCGATTATCCCCGGAGCCGGCGGGGCGGTATCCGGACCTTCAGACCGGCAGGGCCAGGTCTTGAGCGGCTGCTCCGGTGGCGGCGGGCCGGGGCGCGGCGCGGCCGCGGATCAGGTCTGCCGCCTTCTCGCCGATCGCGATGGCCGGGGCATTGGTGTTGCCGCTGACCACCTGGGGCATGACTGACGCATCGACCACGCGCAGGCTCTCGATGCCGTGCACGCGCAGTTGCGCATCGACGACGGCGAGCGGGTCGCGCCCCCCGGGGCCCATCTTGCAGCTGCCCACCGGGTGGTAGACGGTATCGACGCGCTGGCGCAGCAGGGCCTCGATCTCGGCATCGCCATCGCCCACCTGGGCCTCGCGGCTCCAGATCTCGTGCGTCCAGTAGGCTTTCAGGCTGGGGGCGCGCATCAGGTCGCGGGTCAGCCGGTAGCCTTCGATCAGTTGCCGCACATCGTCCGGGTGCTGCAGAAAGGCGGGGTCGATCAGGGGCGTGGCCAGCGGGTCGGCGGCGGCGAGGCGCACGCTGCCGCGGCTTTGCGGGCGCAGCAGGCAGACGTGGCAGGACAGGCCGTGGCCCAGGCCCAGCTCGCGTGCGTGGTTCTTCACCAGCGCGACGACGAAGTGCAGCTGCACATTGGGCGCCGGCAGGCCGGGCCGCGTGCTGAGGAAGCCGCCGCATTCGGCGAAGTTGCTGGTGATCATGCCGCGGCGTTCGCGCCGGTAGCGGTCGATCTCCTTCAGCAGGCGCGCGCCGCCCTTCAGCGAGATGCCCACCGTGTCCAGGCTGTCGGAGACATAGCCGAACACGAAGTCCGGGTGATCATGCAGATTGCGGCCCACGCCGGGCAGGTGGTGGGCGACCGCAAGCCCCAGGGCCTGCAGCGCCGCGCCGTCGCCGATGCCCGAGAGCATCAGCAGCTGCGGCGACTGCAGCGCGCCGGCGCTGAGGATCACCTCGCGGCGGGCGCGCAACGTGCGTCGGATGCCGCCTTGCAGGACCTCCACGCCGACGGCGCGGCGGTTTTCGATCAGGATGCGCAGCACCCGCGTGTCGGTCTGCAGGTCGAGGTTGGCGCGCTGGCCGAGGTGCGGATGCAGATAGCCGCGCGCGGCGCTCCAGCGCTCGCCTTCGAACTGGGTGACCTGGTAGACGCCCAGTCCCTCCATCCGCGCCGCATTGAAATCCTCGACGACCGGGTAGCCCTGCGCGCGGGCCGCCTCCAGCCAGGCTTCATGCAGCGGGCTGTCGGTGCGCAGATCGCCGACGCGCAGCGGACCATCCTGGCCATGCCAGGGCGCGCCGAAGCGCACGTTGTTCTCGGCGCGGATGAAGTAGGGCAGCAACTCGTCGAAGCCCCAGCCGGGGTTGCCGGCGGCGGCCCAGGCGTCGTAGTCGCTGCGGTGGCCGCGGATGTAGACCATCGCATTGATCGCGGAAGAGCCGCCCAGCACCCTGCCGCGCGGCTGGTAGCCGCGCCGGCCGTTCAGCCCGGCCTGCGGCACGGTCTCGAAGGCCCAGTTGTTCAGCTTGCTGGGAACCTGCAGCACGCCGGCGAAGGGCGTCTTGACCACCCAGTTGTCGCCGCGGCCGCCGGCCTCCAGCAGGGTGACGCGGCAGTCCGCGTCCTCGCTGAGCCGGCCGGCCAGCACGGCGCCGGACGAGCCGCCGCCGATGATGATGTAGTCGGTTTCCATCGCAGCCGGCCTCAGGTGATTTTTTTCAAGAGGCCGAGCAGGCGCTCGAAGGTCTTGCCGTAGGGCGGATGGAACAGCCTGGTGCCCGCGAAGCGCGGCTGATGGAACACCGGCTTCAGGTGGCTGAAGGTGCGAAAGCCCCAGACGCCGTGGTATGCGCCATGGCCGCTGGCGCCGACGCCGCCGAAGGGCTGGTCCTCCTGGCCCAGGTGCCAGATGCAGTCGTTGACGGTCACGCCGCCGGCATGGGTCTGGCTCAGCAGCAGGTCGCGCGCGGCAGCGTCGCGGCCGAACCAGTACAGGGCCAGCGGGCGTTCATGGCGATTGATCAGGGCGATCGCGTCGCGCGGCTGCTCGTAGGCCAGGATGGGCAGCAGCGGGCCGAAGATCTCCTCGCGCATCACGGCCATGCCCTCGTTCACGTCGAGCAGCAGGGTGGGTACCAGGCGGCGGTCGCCGGGATGTTCGTCGTGGCTGCGCAGCAGGGTGGCGCCCTGCGCCCGCGCCTCGTCCAGCAGGCCCTGCAGCCGCGCATGGTGGCGGGGCGTGGCGATGGCGGTGTAGTCCGGGTTGCCGGCGATCCGCGGGTACAGGCGCCGCATCGCTGCCAGCACCGCATCGGCCAGCGGCCGCACCAGCTCGCGCGGCGCCAGCACATAGTCGGGCGCCACGCAGGTCTGGCCGGCGTTGAGCAGCTTGCCGAAGGCCAGGCGCTCTGCCGTCAGCGCCAGGTCGGCGCTGCGGTCGACCACGGCCGGCGACTTGCCGCCCAGCTCCAGGGTCACCGGGGTCAGGTGTTGCGCCGCGGCCTGGGCCACCAGCCGGCCCACCGCGGTGGAGCCGGTGAAGAACAGATGGTCGAAGGGCAGGGCGCTGAAGGCGCGGCCCAGCTCGGCGTCGCCGGTCAGCACCGCCATCTCGTCGGGCGCGAAATGCTCGGCGACGATCCGGGCCATCAGGGCCGAGGTGGCGGGAGTCAGCTCGGAGGGCTTGATCATCACCCGGTTGCCGGCCGCCAGAGCCGCCACGGCCGGGCTCAGCGCCAGGTTGTAGGGATAGTTCCAGGGCGAGACGATCCCCACCACGCCCAGCGGCTGGGGCATCAGCCGATTGCGGCCGGGCAGGAAATGCAGGGCGGTCGGGGCGCGCTTGATGGCCATCCAGCGGCGCAGGTGCCGGATCGCGTGGCGCGCGCCGGACTCGACGGTGAAGATGTCGGCCAGCAGGCTCTCGTGGCGCGAGCGATGGCCGAAGTCCTGCGCCATCGCGGCGGCCAGCGCCTCGGCATGCCGGCGCGTCATGTCCAGCACGCGCTGCAGGCGCTCGCGCCGCAGCGCCAGACTGGGCATCGGGTCGGCCAGGAAGGCGCTGCGCTGCGACTCCAGGCAGAGTCGCAGGCGCTCGTTCGGGCTGTGGTCCAAGCAGTCTCCTCGGTCTTGTGGAACCGAGGCTATCTGCTGGGCGCCGGAACGCCAAGGGGAGTGGCCCTTGGCTAGAGGGGGGGCTCTACTCTGCGAGGCTACCCTGCGGCCCGACTCGGCGGCGCCGCCGCGTGGCGGCGAGGCCCAGCAGTGCCACGCCCACCAGGCCCAGGCTGGTGGGCTCCGGCACGCTGTTGCCGCCGTCATCCAAGGTCAGGGTCAGCGACCAGCCCGCGAGGCGGCCGATATCAGCCGCCGCGTCGTCCCGCACGAACAGCGACCAGCTCCCATTGGACAGGCCGCCGTCGAAGGCCGACAGCGACGAACCATAGGGGCCGGCCGGGGCGGGGGCAGGGAAGGTTTCGCTGGCGCCGATATCGGTCGGCTTGTAGCTGCCCGCCGTCAGCTGAGCGCTATCGGGCAGCGAGCCCGCCGCCTCGTCGTCAAACGTCAGGTTCAGGCCGCCGACGTCATTGCTGCCGCCGGCATCGCTCATCAGCAGCACCGTCTGTCCGCCAGGGCCGACCAGCAGGATGTCGAGATCGTCGGGGAACGAATGGCTCAGGCCGAGCAGGCCGACATTGACATCGAGAATCGTGAGGGACTGGCCCACATTGATCGTGCTGGGATAGGGAGTGGCGGGACCCGAATCGGGGATCGAAATGACGCCGCTGCTGCTGAATGTGAACGTGACCGGGCTCGCCTGAGCCAGCCCGCCGCACAGGGCCAGAGCGCCGAGGGCCGCGGCCCTGATCAGTTGTTGGACCCTCATTGTTTTGCTTTCTTTCATCATCATCTTTCCTCCGCGGCATGCGCACGCAGGGGCGGCAAAAGCAAAAACCGGGCCTTGTGAGGCAAGTCCTTGATTTCAGGGGCATGGGCCGGCCCGGAGCGGGCGGCCGAGGCCTCAAGGTGTAAAGCGGGCCGACAGGGTCAGGTCTTGCGGAAGCCGGCGCCGAATCCGCAGGGGCTCGGCGCGGGGCTTCCGCCGTGCCGGATCAATGCCGGAAATGCCGCACGCCGGTGAGCACCATCGCGATGCCGCGCTCGTTGGCGGCGGCGATCACCTCCTCGTCGCGCATCGAGCCACCGGGCTGAATCACGCAGGAAGCGCCGGCGTCGGCCAGCACGTCCAGGCCGTCGCGGAACGGGAAGAAGGCGTCGCTGGCGACGGCCGAGCCCGTCAGGCTCAGACCGGCGTTCTCGGCCTTGATCGAGGCGATGCGGGCCGAATCGATGCGGCTCATCTGGCCGGCGCCGACGCCCAGGGTCATGCCGTCGCCGCAGAACACGATGGCATTGCTCTTGACGTACTGCGCGACGGTCCAGGCGAACATCAGGTCGTCGAGCTGCTGCGGCGTGGGCTGCAGCGTGGTGACGACCTTCAGGTCGGCCGGCTTCAGGAAATGGTTGTCGGCGCTCTGGATCAGGATGCCGGAGCCGACGCGCTTGCTGTCCTGCGCGTTGCGGCCTTGCTCCCAGGGCGTCTTGCCGCCGGCGGCCGGCAGGGCGATTTCCAGCAGGCGCACATTGACCTTCGGCGCGAAGATGGCCTTGGCCTCCTCGGTGAAGCCGGGCGCCATCAGCACCTCGACGAACTGCTTGACCACCAGCTCGGCCGCGGCCTTGTCCACCACGCGGTTGAAGGCAATGATGCCGCCGAAGGCGCTGGTGGGGTCGGTCTTGAAGGCCTTGGCATAGGCCTCGGCGGCGCTGGCCGCCACGGCCACGCCGCAGGGGTTGGCATGCTTGACGATCACGCAGGCCGCGGGACCATGGGTCCCTCCGGTCCCGTCGAAGCTCTTCACGCATTCCCAGGCCGCGTCGGCATCGGCGATGTTGTTGTAGCTCAGTTCCTTGCCCTGCAGCTGCTTGCCCGTCACCAGCGCGCCGGGGGCGGGGTAGAGGTCGCGGTAGAGCGCGGCGCTCTGGTGGCTGTTCTCGCCATAGCGCAGGTCCTGCACCTTGATGAAGCTGCTGTTCATCTGGGCCGGGAAGGCGCTCACCGTGCCGTCCTCGGCCAGGGCGCTCAGGTAGTTGCTGATCGCGGCGTCGTACTGGGCGATGCGGTTGAAGGCGGCGACCGAGCAGGCGAAGCGGGTCTTGTCGCTGGTCTTGCCGGCACTCTTCAACTCGGCCAGCACGCCCGCGTACTGCGCGGCGTCGGTCAGCACCGTGACGTCCTTCCAGTTCTTCGCCGCGCTGCGCACCATGGCCGGGCCGCCGATGTCGATGTTCTCGATCGCGTCCTCCAGCGTGCAGCCGGGCTTGGCAACCGTGGCTTCGAACGGGTAGAGGTTGACCGCCAGGATGTCGATGGTGGCGATGCCATGCTCTTGAAGAGCGGCCACATGCTCGGGCAGGTCGCGGCGCGCCAGCAGGCCGCCGTGGATCTTCGGGTGCAGGGTCTTGACGCGGCCGTCCAGCATCTCGGGGAAGCCGGTGTGCTGGGCCACCTCGGTGACCGGCAGGCCGGCATCGGCCAGCAGCTTGGCGGTGCCGCCGGTCGACAGCAGCTTGATGCCCAGGCCGTGCAGTTGCTGGGCGAATTCGAGGATGCCGGTCTTGTCGGACACGGAGATCAGGGCGGTGAGTACTTGGCTCATGGCGAGGGTCTCGGGAGTTCTCGGGAGTTTCGGGAGTTCGTTCACAGCAGCTTGTGGTCGGTGAGCTTGCGCCGCAGGGTGTTGCGGTTGATGCCCAGCCAGTCGGCGGCCTTGCTCTGGTTGCCGCCGGTGCGCTGCATCACCATCTCCAGCAGCGGTTTCTCGACCAGCTTGATCAGCATCTCGTGCATCGAGTGGGGCTCTTCGCCGTCCAGGTCGTGGAAATAGGCTTCGAGGTTCTCGCGAACCACGGTATCGATGGGCTTGGGCGTCATGCCATTAACCTTGTTGTTGTGCTTGTTGTGTCGTCTTCTTGATCTTCGTCATTGGCCGCCGGCAGCGCCAGATAGGGCAGACGCTCATGCGCGTCGCCCAGCGCGCCGAAGAAGCCGCGCAGGGCCTCGACCTGGGCCTCGCAGCTCTCCAGCAGATTCATGCGCTGGCGGAAGGCCTCGCCGCCGGGCAGGGCGCGCACGGCCCAGCCGATGTGCTTGCGCGCGCTGCGCATGCCGGTCAGCGCGCCGTAGAGGCGGTAATGGTCGTCCAGATGTTCGATCAGCCAGTCGCGCGCCTCGCCCACCTGTGGCGCCGGCAGCTCCTCGCCGGTGGCCAGGAAATGCGCGATCTCGCGGAAGATCCAGGGCCGGCCCTGGGCCGCGCGACCGACCATGATCGCGTCGGCGCCGGTATGGGTCAGCACCTCGCGGGCCTTGTGCGGCGAATCGATGTCGCCGTTGGCCACCACGGGAATGCGCAGCGCGGCCTTCACGGCCCGGATCGTGTCGTACTCGGCCAGGCCCTTGTAGCCCTGCTCGCGGGTGCGGCCATGCACGGTGACCATCGCGACGCCGGCGGCCTCGGCCCGGCGCGCCAGCGCCACCGCGTTCCTCTCGGCCGCGCACCAGCCGGTGCGCATCTTCAGGGTGACCGGCACGCCCTGCGGCGCCGCCGCGGCCACCACGGCCTCGATGATCTCCAGCGCCAGCGGCTCGTCCTGCATCAGGGCCGAGCCGGCCCATTTGTTGCAGACCTTCTTGGCCGGGCAGCCCATATTGATGTCGATGATCTGGGCGCCGCGTGCGATGTTGTAGGCGGTGGCCTCGGCCATCATCGCCGCGTCGGTGCCGGCGATCTGCACCGCGATCGGCGCGGTCTCGCCCTCGTGGTTGGCGCGGCGCGAGGTCTTCAGGCTGTGCCACAGATCCTTGCGCGAGGTCACCATCTCGGAGACCGCATAGCCGGCGCCCAGGCGCTTGCACAGCTGACGGAACGGCCGGTCGGTGACGCCGGCCATCGGCGCCACGAACAAGCGGTTCGGCAGCTCATGGGGGCCGATATGCATGGGAGGGGGAGGGAAGTCTGCTCAAAAAAGAGGCAAGAGTATACCTCCTGGGCGTCTCCGGGGGCCGGGCCTGCGCCACGGCGACCGCGGATTCCGGCGCATCCAGAGCCGGCTGTTCTTGTCGTCCGGGGGGGGCATCGGGCCAGGCGTCCGGGAGCGCGATCGCATCGGGTCGACCTCCGCCCTGGGGATAATGCCGACGATGGAAGCCTGGCTGCAAGACCTGATCGCCGCGCTGCTGGAATACCTGGCGCTGCCACAGCTGGGTCTGCCGGCGGTCTTCGTCGTGGCCCTGGTGTCGGCCACGCTGTTGCCGATGGGCTCGGAGCCCGCGGTGTTCGGGCTGGTGAAGCTCAACCCCGAGCTGTTCTGGCCGGCGGTGCTGGTCGCCACCTTGGGCAACACGCTGGGCGGCGGCATCAGCTGGTGGATGGGCTACGGCGCCGAACGGCTTTACGAGCGCGCGGCCCACCATCCGCCGCGCGAGCGCCGCGTGCTGCAATGGCTGCAGCGCTTCGGTGCCAGGGCTTGCCTGCTGAGCTGGCTGCCCCTGGTGGGCGACCCCCTGTGCGCGCTGGCCGGCTGGCTGCGCCTGCCCTTCTGGCCCTGCCTGTTCTACATGGGCATCGGCAAGCTGGTCCGCTATATCGGCATGACCGCGGTCCTGCTCTGGATATTTCCGAACCACTGAATCGCTGACAATGCGGCCGCGCCCACCCGGCGTGCCGATCAGCCCCATTCATCCATGAGCAACACCCCCGCCTACGACGATCTGTGCCGCCGCCACCAGCGCATGCACCGCCTCGCCCATCTGCAGTCCATCGCCTCCTGGGACCAGGCGGCCAATATGCCCGCGAAGGGCAACGAGGCGCGCTCGCTGGCGCTGGCCGAGATGGGGGGGCTGCTGCACCAGCAGGCCACCGAGCCGGCCTGGAAGCCGCTGCTGGAGGCCGCCGAGGGCGAGAGCCTGGACGAGCTGCAGCGTGCCAATCTGCGCGAGATGCGCCGCGCCTGGCGCAGCAGCAATGCGCTGCCGCAGAGCCTGGTGGAGGCCAAGAGTCTGGCCAGCTCGCGCTGCGAACATGCCTGGCGCAGCCAGCGCCCGGCCAACGACTGGGCCGGCTATCTGGAGAACCTGCGCGAGGTGGTGCGCCTCGCCCGCGAGGAGGCGCGCCTGCTGGCCGAGGACGGCGGGCTGTCGAAGTACGACGCCCTGATGGACCAGTACGAGCCCGGCATGCGCGGCGCCGAGGTGGAGCGCGTGTTCGGCGATCTGCGCCAGTGGCTGCCGGGCCTGATCCGGCAGACGCAGGAGCGCCAGTTGCAGGAAACCGTGCTGGTGCCCGAGGGCCGCTTCCCGGCCGCGGCACAGCGCGCGCTGGGCCTGGATGCGATGAAGCTGATGGGCTTCGACTTCGAGGCCGGCCGACTGGACGAGAGCACCCATCCCTTCTGCGGCGGCGTGCCCGAGGATGTGCGCATGACCACGCGCTACCGCGAGGACAGCTTCCTGCCCAGCCTGACCGGCACCATCCACGAAACGGGCCATGGCCGCTACGAGCAGAACCTGCCGCGCGCCTGGATGGGCCTGCCGGTGGCGCGTGCGCGCTCGATGGGCCTGCACGAGAGCCAGAGCCTGTCCTTCGAGATGCAGCTGGGCAGCCACCCGGCCTTTGCCGGCCTCCTGAGCCCGCTGGTCGTCAAGCACCTGGGCGAGCAGCCGGCCTTCGCGGCGCAGAACCTGAACCGGCTGATGACCCGCGTCGTGCCCGGCCATATCCGCGTCGACGCCGACGAGGTGACCTACCCGGCCCACGTGATCCTGCGCTTCGAGATCGAGCGCGCCCTGATCGAGGGCGAGATCGAATGCGAGGACATCCCGGCGCTGTGGGACGCCAAGATGATGGAGCTGCTGGGCATCGACACGCGCGGCAACTTCAGGGACGGCGCCATGCAGGACGTGCACTGGGGCGCCGGCCTGTTCGGCTACTTCCCCTGCTACACGCTGGGCGCGATGTACGCGGCGCAATGGTTCGCCGCGATGCGCCGCGCGCTGCCGGACCTGGACGCCAGGATCGCCGCCGGCGAGCTGGGCGCCGTGTTCGACTGGCTGAACGCCCAGATCTGGAGCCAGGGCAGCCGCTGGGAGACGCCCGAGCTGGTGCGCCGCGCCAGCGGCGAGGCGGCGCTCAACCCGGCGCATTTCAAGGCCCATCTGCAGGCACGCTATCTGGCCTGAAGTCCCGGCGGGGAGGCGGAAAGAACGGGAGCGCCAGGCCGGCGATGGCCATGGCGCCCCCGGGTCGTCGGCGTCTGCGGTCTCTGCTCCGGCAGGCGGTCCCGGCGACGAAACTGCTTCTTGTCTTCGGCCGCGCTTGCGCGCTGCATGGCCGGCATTGTTGCGGCGCCTCCTGGCGCGGCCATCCCCCCGCGTGCAGGGGTTGGTCGCGCGCGGCGTGACGCAGGTCACGCCGCCAGGCGTTGCTCCAGCAGATCCAGGCTGTCGCGCAGGCGTTGCAGGGCCTGCTCGGTGCGCGCGGTGGTCGGCGGCACCAGCGGGGCCGGCGGCAGGTCCAGCAGGCGCCGCCGCGGGTCGCCCAGCACCGCCTCGTCGAGGGTCAGGCCTTGCCGGGCCAGCTTGGGCGCGAGCTCGGCGCGGCGCGCGCACAGCGCGGCGCGCGTGGCCTGGTAGGCATGCTCGGCCAGATGGCGGCGGCGCGAATAGCTGAAGGTGTTGGCCAGGAACATCTCGGCATCGCGCGGATCCGGCTCGAACAGCAGGATGTCGGTCTGCGGATGACTCAGCTCGTAGCGCTTCAGGCCGAGCTCCAGCCGCGAATGGATCAGCGCGCGCAGGGTCTGGCTCAGCACCAGGGGCAGGCCGCCGTCGGCGAGGCGCGGGATGCGCGAGCGCTGCGGCCCCGCGGTCTCGCCGGACTCGAAGGGCACCAGCGGATTCAGGCAGATCAGCAGGTCCAGCCCCTCGTCCAGCAGCACCGAGGCATGGATGGTCTTTTTCAGGGCGCCGTCGACATAGTGGCGGCCGTCGATCTCCACCGGCGGGAACAGGCCCGGCAGCGCGGCGCTGGCCTGCACCGCTCGAGAAACAGGCACATGGTCGAGGCCCGGCATGCCGAAGGGCGTGGCCTCGCCGCTGTCCAGGTCGGTGGCGACCAGCACCAGGCGGTGCCGGAGCTGGCGGAAATCGTCGCTGCGGCCCGGCAGGCTGAATTGCTGCCGCAGCTGCGCCGCCAGCGCGTCGCCCGACAGCAGGCCGGTCGGCAGGGCGCGGCCCAGGCGCTCGAAGGCCGAGAGCGCCGAGCGCCCGCGCGCCAGGCTCTGCCACAGCGCCTCGCCCAGGAGGCCGGGCAGGGCGCGCAGCCGGTTCCGGTATTCGTCCCAGGCGGGGCGCAGCATCAGGCTGGGAACGAAGCGGTCCGGGGCCGGCGCGCTGTTCTCGATGAAGGCGGCGCAGAGCTGGCGCGGCGTCAGGCCGTTGGCCAGGCCCGCGGCGACGAAGCCGCCGGCGCTGACGCCGATATAGCTGTCGCAGCACGTCAGGTCGAGGCCCTCGATGGCCTCGTCCAGCGCGCACAGCGCGCCGATCTCGTAGATCGCGCCGAGCGGGCCACCGCCGGCCAGGGCCAGGCCGATGCGCGGCGCGCGCGGGGCAGGGCGGCTGCGCTGGGCTTTCCGCGGCATCGGCGGGTGCTAGCGATCAGGCCGCGGCGGCTGCCTTGGTGGCGCGCTTGCGCGGCGCGGCCGCGGCCTTCTTGGCGACGACGGGCGCGGTCTTCTTGACCGGCGCCTTGCGCGCGGCGGCGGGCTTGGCCGCGGCGGCCTTCCTGACCGGCGCCGCCTTCTGCGCCGGTGCAGCCTTCCTGGCGGCCGGCTTGGCGCGGCCGGCGCCCACCGCGGCGCTCAGCGCATCGATGCGCTCGATCAGGGCCTCGACCTCCTTGGCGGTGGGCACGCCCAGGCGCTTCAGCGCATTGGCCACGCGGTCCTCGAAGATGGATTCCAGCTTGTCCCATTGCTGGCCGGCCTTGGCGCCGACCTCGCCGGCCATGCCGCTCATCTTGCTGGCCACGGCACCGAGCTTCTCCTCGGCGGCGCTCTGGGTCTTCTTCTGCAGGCTCATGCCTTCCTTGACCAGGGCCTCGAAGACCTTGCCGCCTTCGCCCTGGGCCTTGGCGAAGGCGCCCAGGCCGGCGGCCCAGATCTGCTGGGCCGAGTCCTTCACGGTCTGCGCGATCTGGCTGTCCAGCAGGCCCGATGGCAGACCCTGCAGGCCGGGGATGGCGCCGTTGGCGTCGGCCTTCTTCCTTGCGGCCATCTTCTGAAGCTTCTTGACCATGATGTGCAGTCCTTTGTCTCGGAGGAGGAGGGGATGGCTTCACTATAGGGCCCGCAAGGCCCTTGCCGACGCGCAATCCTAGTGAGTGCGCTCTATCGCGACCTTCGGGAAAGCGCGCAGCGGCGGACCCGCGGCGATCGTCAAGAATCAAGCAAACAAGGCCAGAGCAAACCATCAGGAGACAAGGCATGCAGTATTTCGTCACGGGCGCGACCGGCTTCATCGGCAAGCGGCTGGTCAGGAAGCTGCTGGCGCGGCGCGGCAGCACGGTGCACTTCCTGCTGCGCGAGGAGAGCCGCGGCAAGCTGCCCGAACTGCTGGAGTTCTGGGGCGTCGGCAAGACCCGCGCCCTGCCCGTGTTCGGCGACCTGAATGCCAAGAAGCTGGGCGTGGCGGCCGAGCAGCTCAAGGCGCTGAAGGGCAAGATCGACCATGTCTACCACCTGGCCGCGATCTACGACCTGACGGCGCCCGAGGACGAGCAGGTGCGCGTCAATATCGACGGCACGCGCGCGCTGGTGGAGTTCGCCCAGGCCGTCGATGCCGGCCATGTGCATCATGTGTCGTCGATCGCCGCGGCGGGGCTCTACGAGGGGGTGTTCCGCGAGGACATGTTCGACGAGGCGGAAGGGCTGGATCATCCCTACTTCAAGACCAAGCACGAGAGCGAAGCGATCGTGCGCAAGGAGTGCAAGCGTCCCTGGACGGTCTACCGCCCGGCGATGGTGGTGGGCGACTCGCAGACCGGCGAGGCCGACAAGATCGATGGCCCCTACTACTTCTTCAAGCTGATCCAGCGCCTGCGCCAGATCCTGCCGCCCTGGATGCCCTCGGTGGGCCTGGAGGGCGGGCGGGTCAACATCGTGCCGGTGGACTTCGTCGTCGATGCGCTGGACCACATCAGCCACCAGGACCGCAAGGGCGGTGCCTGCTTCCATCTGGTCGATCCGGTCGGCTACCGCGTCGGTGACGTGCTGGACATCTTCTCGAAGGCCGCCCATGCGCCGAAGATGAACCTGTTCGTCAACGCCGCGCTGCTGGGCTTCATCCCGAAGAGCGTCAAGAAGGGGCTGATGGCGCTGGCGCCGGTGCGCCGCATCCGCAACGCGGTGATGAAGGACCTGGGTCTGCCCGAGGACATGCTGACCTTCGTCAACTACCCGACCCGCTTCGACTGCCGCGAGACCGAGAAGGCACTGAAGGGCTCGGGCATCGCCTGCCCGAACCTGAAGGGCTACGCCTGGCGGCTGTGGGACTACTGGGAGCGCCATCTCGACCCCGACCTGTTCATCGACCGCAGCCTGAAGGGCGCCACCGCCGGCAAGGTGGTGCTGGTGACCGGCGGTTCCTCGGGGATCGGCCTGGCGGCGGCGAAGAAGTTCGCCGAGGCCGGCGCGATCACGGTGATCTGCGCGCGCGACGAGGTCAAGCTGGCCGAGGCGCTGAAGGAGATCCGCGAGTTCGCCGGCCCCAAGGCCCAGGTGCACAGCTACTCGGCCGACATCGCCAACGAGCAGAGCTGCGCCGAGATGGTGGCCTGGCTGACCGAGCAGTTCGGCGGCGTCGACTTCCTGATCAACAACGCCGGGCGCTCGATCCGCCGCGCGATCGAGAGCAGCTACGACCGCTTCCATGACTACGAGCGCACCATGCAGCTGAACTATTTCGGCTGCCTGAGAGTCACGATGGGCCTCTTGCCCGGCATGGTCGCGAAGCGCAAGGGCCATGTGGTCAACATCTCCAGCATCGGCGTGCTGACCAATGCGCCGCGCTTCTCGGCCTATGTGGCCAGCAAGGCCGCGCTGGACGCCTGGACGCGCTGCGCCTCCAGCGAGTTCGCCGACTTGGGGCTGACCTTCACGACCATCAACATGCCCCTGGTGCGCACGCCGATGATCGCGCCCACCAAGATCTACAACAATGTGCCGACCCTGGCACCCGAGGAGGCGGCCGACATGATCGCCCAGGCCTGCATCACGAAGCCGGTGCGGGTGGCGACGCGCCTGGGGATCACCGGCGAGGTCCTGCACGCGCTGCTGCCGCGCGTCGCGCAGATCGTGATGAACACCAGCTTCCGCATGTTCCCCGACAGCGACGCGGCCAAGGGCGATGGGCCGGGCAAGGGCGGCAAGCCCCAGCTCTCGGCCGAGGCGATCGCGTTGCAGCAGATGATGCGCGGCATCCATTTCTGAAGTGACGGACCACCCCCCGCGCGCTTCGCGCGCCCCCTCAAGGGGCGGTGCCGGCCGCCCGGCAAGGCCGGATCGGCGGCACCCGGCCGGTTGACTCCCTAGAAGACCAGCCACGCGAGCAGCAGCAGGCCCAGCGCCAGCGCGGCCCGCCAGGCCAGCGCCAGGTTTTCCTCCTCGTCGGGCCGCAGCCGGTGCAGCAGGCGCGCCAGGCCGGTGTCGCGCCAGTCGCGCGGGCGGCGCGGCGGGCGCTGCGGCGGCGGCGCGCGCGACGCGATCTCGGCGCGCAGCTCGGCCTCCACGCCGTCCAGCAGCGGCGTGATGTCCAGCAGCGAGGGCGCGACCACCGCATGGTCGCATTGCGGGCAGCCGGCGTGGCGGCTCGGATCCAGCGGCGCACCGCAGCCGCGGCAGGGCCAGGCCAGCGCGCGGCCGGCGGGTGCGGGTGCTGCTGCTTGCGCGTCGGGCCGGCCCGGCCGCAGGCGCAGCGCATGGGCCAGGCGCGGCAGGTCCAGCATCACGAAGGGGCTGCGGCAGTAGACGCAGTCCTCGCTGCGGCCCGCGCTCGGCGCGCCGCAGTTCAGGCAGCAGAGCGTCCGCCGCTCCTCGATCAGCGCGCGCCGCTCGGGCGGCAGCAGCGGCCGTACCAGGCCGCGCTCGGCCAGCATGCCGGCATGGCTGTGCAGATGACCTTGGCAGCGCGGGCATTCCAGCGCCGGAAAGCGGCCGAAGCGGGTGCGGTTGTGCACCGCCTTCAGCCGGGTCCGGCACACCGGGCAGTCCAGGGGCTCGGCCCGCGCGGCCGGCAGCGGGCCGCCGCCGCCCTGCTGCTGCAGTTCGCGCAGCAGCGCGACCCAGCCCAGGCCCGCCAGCTGCACCGACTCCAGCGAATCGAACCACACCAGACGGCAGGGCGGGCAATGATCCACCGGCACCGCCGCGCCGCTGCGTCCCGCCAGGCTCAGATGCGCCATCGGCGCCGCGCATTGCGGGCAATGCAGCTGATGAGGCTGGGCGATCAGCTGCATGGAGGGGGAGCGCGGCGCAGACAAGGGTTCGAGGGGTTGGCTGGGGGCGGTGGCAAGTCAGCTGCTCAAGGGGCGCTGCATTCTGACCACGTTGAAGTGCATTGCTGGCTCGCCGCGAACGAACGACTCTTCGGCGACTGGAACAAAGCCTTGGCTTTGGTAGAACTCCCAGGAGTTCTTTGTGGCGACTACGGTCAAAGGTCCGGAGAAGCCAAACTCTGCCTTCTTCGTGCCCAGCGCGAACAGATGCTTGCCGAGACCAAGACCGACGGCCTCCTGACGTACGAACAGGAGCGTCACTTCTCCGGGGGCAAAGCCGACAAAGGCTAGGACGCGATCGCCCCGCTCGGCCAGCCAAATCTGATGCGCTTCAAGGGCTGGCCTGTAGATCTCGGGTGATCGACCCGAGAACCAGGCCTTCATCTGTTCCTCCGAGTAGGCGCCGGCGCACAGATTGAGAACAGAGTCTTGATGCGCATCGAAGAGCGCCGCGGCATCGGCTAACTCTGCCTCTCGGATGACGATGTCGTTGAGCATTGAAGTTGTGACGCCTTGACTTGGTATAGACCTACAAACCCTGTTTCCAGCCGATCCTGTCCGCCTGGGTGGCAGGCCGCTTCCGCAGCAAGGCGGCCGGCGTCCCGCCTAGACGCTGAACACCTGCACCGCCTGCGCCAGCCGTCCGGCCTGGTCCTTCAGCTGCTCGCTGGAGGCCGCCATCTCCTCGACCAGCGCGGCGTTCTGCTGCGCCACCTGGTCGAGCTCGCGCACCTGCAGCTGCAGCTCGGCGATGTCCTCGTTGTCGCGCCCCGAACTTTGGTCCAGCCGCGTCATCAGACCGCCCAGGCGCTGGATTTCGTCCACCATCTGGGCCAGGGTGCGGCCGGTGTTCTCGATCTGCTGCGTGCCCTGTTCGCTGCGCGTCGCCGCATCGCCGATCAGGGTCTTGATCTCGCGCGCGGCCCCGGCCGAGCGCTGGGCCAGGGCGCGCACCTCGGTCGCCACCACCGCGAAGCCGCGCCCGCTGTCGCCGGCGCGCGCCGCCTCGACCGCGGCGTTCAGGGCCAGGATATTGGTCTGGAAGGCGATGCCGTCGATCACGCCGATGATCTCGGTGATGCGCTGGGTCGAGGCGTCGATGCCGCGCATCGCGGCGATCGCCGCGTCCATCTGCGTGCCGGCCTGGCGGGCCACGGCCTGGCTGTCCTCGGCCAGCGCGCGCGCCTCGCCGGCATGGCCGATGCGCTGGCGCAGGCGCTGCATCACCTCGTCCAGCCTTGCGCTGGCACGCTGCGTGGTGGCGGCGGTTTCCTCGGTGCGGCTGGACAGGTCCAGATTGCCCTGGGCGATCTGGCCCGAGGCGGCATGCAGTTCGTCGACATTGGCGCGCACCTCGCCGACCAGGGCCGCCAGGGCGCGCTGCATGCTGTGCATGAAGGCCATCACGCTGCTCTGGTCGCCCTGGGCCACGAGCAGGCGCTGGTTGAGTTCGCCGCGCGCGATGCCCTGGGCCACGTCGCGCACCGCGCTCGGCTCGGCGCCCAGCGAGCGCATGATGCGTCCGGTGATCAGGCCGGCCACGCCCACGCCCAGCAGGCAGGCCAGCGCCAGGCCCGCGAGGGCGCTCCAGCGCGCGCGCTCGTAGCGCGCCAGCGCCTGCTCGTATTCGCGCTGCGCCACCTCCAGCTGCACCGCCACCAGCGCGTTGAGCTTGTCGCTCAGCGGATCGATCGTGGCATAGAGCTCCTGCGCCGCCAGCCGCTCCAGGCCGGCCATGTCGCGCGCCGCCAGCAGGCTGCGCAGCCGGCCGCTCAGCGCATCGGCGCGCGCCATCAGCGGGCCGATCTCGGCCACCAGGCGCTGTTCCTCGGGGACCAGGAAGGTGCGGCTGTACTCGCCCCAGGTGCGCTGCACCGTGGCGCTGGCCTCGTCAACCAGGCGAGCGCCGGTCGCCCAGTCCAGATTGCCCATGCGCACCTTGTGCGTGGTGTCGACGATATTGACCGCATACATGTCGGCCACGATCTTCAGCTGGCGCAGCGGCACGACGCGATCGTCGTAGACGGTGCGCAGGGCCTCGTTGGACTGGGCCAGCAGGGCCATGCCGGCCAGGGCCAGCGCGGCCATCAGCAGACACAGGATGGCGGTGAGCAGGGTCAGGCGGGCGCGCACGCTGGGCACGCGTGCGAACAAAGCATCGAGCAACATTTTTTTATCTCCCTTGAGGACGACTTCGGCCAGGTGGCTCCGGCGTCCGGGGGCGACTATAGCGGGCCGTGCCGACGCTCGTGCCGGCGCGGCCGCATCGCTTACAGTGCGCTGGATCATGCAATTCCACGCCGCCGTACAAGCCGCTGCCGCGCCGACCGCGCTGGCCTGGTGTTTCGCCTTCTTCGAGGGGCGCCTGCTGCTGCGCGAGCAGCTGCTGACGCCGCAGTCCCCCGCGCTGTTCGAGGCGGCGCGGCGCCATTACCTGGGTCGCCTCGACGGGCTGGACTGCTGGGCGCTGCGCCTGGCCGCGGTGCCGCCGGGCTGGGAGGCCCTGCCGCTGCGAGCCGCGATGATGACCCTGGCCGAGCCGCTGATGGGCCTGGCCGGCCGCGCGGCCCAGGTGCTGGAATGGGACCGTGCGCATGCCTTCTGCGGCGTCTGCGGCACGCCCACCGAGGCGCTGCCGCAGGAGCGCGCGCGGCGCTGCCCGGCCTGCGGCCATGCGGTCTACCCGCGCCTGAGCCCGGCCATGATGTGCCTGGTGTGGCGGCGCACGCCCCGCGGCCCCGAACTGCTGCTGGCGCGTTCGCCCGGCTATGCGCCGGGGGTCTACAGCGCGCTGGCCGGCTTCGTCGAGGCCGGCGAGTCGCTGGAGGATTGCGTGCACCGCGAGGTGGCCGAGGAGGTGGGCGTGCGGGTGCGCGGCCTGCGCTATTACGGCAGCCAGAGCTGGCCCTTCCCGCACAGCCTGATGCTGGCCTACACGGCCGAATGGGACGGCGGCGAGATCGTGCCCCAGCCCGGCGAGATCGAGGATGCGCGCTGGTTCCCGCTCGATGCGCTGCCGGGCATCCCGCCGCGCTTCTCGATCGCCGGCCACCTGATCCGCGACCAGGTAGCGGCGCTGTCCGAGGGGCAGTCCTAAGCTGAATCGACAATCGGCTGAGTCGTGTCAAGCCGGCGTGCTTAGGCTCAAGCGGGCGTGGCCGCCCGGCGGCCCCGCCGAAGCAGCGAGCGCCGGCGCGCAGGCCGGCCCCGGCCTCAGGGCTTGCGGCCGCCGACCAGCAGCAGGAGCACGCCGGCCGCGATGGCGCCGATGCCGGCCCAGGTGGGCACGGTGACGGTTTCCTTTTCCTTCATGCTCAGCTCGACCGGGCCGAGCTTCAGGTCGTGGCTGTCCTTGGTGTAGCTGAACTTGCCGTAGAGCAGGCCGGCCACGCCGGCGGCGATCAGCAGGATGGCGATGAGGCGCAGCAGGGCGGTCATGGTGCGGGTCTCCGGCTTGGGGGCAGGTCTTGTGCCGGCCCAGCATACCCCGCCATGCCGTCTTCTGCGGACCGACGACCGGCGCCTCAGCGCCCCGCGTAGTCGATGAGGCCCTTGTTGATGTCGGGAATCTTGCGGGAGAGGCGGTAGACGCCGCCGCCCTCGCGGGTCTTGGAGGCGTCGGTATTGCCCTCGATGGTGTCGATCAGGCCGCCATTGACGCGCTCGATCAGGCCTGTGTGGCCGGCACCGCCGCCGAAGTCCATGATGAAGATCATGCCGGGCCGCAGCAGGCCGGGATCGGCCACCGCCTGGAAGCGCTGGATGCGGCGCGCGCCGGCGCCGGGGGCTCCGGCCCAATGCGCCAGGCAACCGGCGGTCCTGAACATCGGGTTGGCGCGGCCCATGGACTTGGCGGCCTCGTCGAAGCACCAGTAGACGAAGGCGCAGCACCAGGCGAAGCCCGGCCCCAGGCCGACGCGGGCCAGGTAGCGCTCGACCGCGGGGCCGCGATTGGAGTTGGGCGGCAGCTCGCGGATGCCCTTGTCGCACTCGGTGCCGGCGATGGCCAGCACGCGGGCCAGCAGCGCATCGCTGGTGCTGGCCGCGACGGGCACCGTTGCCGGCCCGAACAATATGGCCCAGGTGATGGAACCGACCTCGCCGTCGGCCTTCAGCGGCCGGCCCTCGGCATCGACATGGCGGGCCTGGAACAGCTGCACGGCCTGCTTCATGTTCGGCCCGAAGTTCGGGTTGCCGGTGTCCAGCGGCGGCATGCTCTCGCCCTGCAGCGCCAGCGCGCGGTTGAGCTGCTGCTTCAGCGCCCTGACGATCTGCGCGTCCGGCTCGCCCTGCTTGATGATGCGGCCCGGGTAGTCCATGCGCGGTCTCCGGTGGTGGTGTGCGCATGCTAGGCCGCGAGGGCGCGCGCGCCATCCACCAAGCTAGGGAACCCGATGCGTCAATGGAAGTCCCGGCTGGGCGTCAGGATCGGGCCCAGCAGGTGCGACAGGTCGGCGAAGCGCTGGGCCAGCAGGTGCGAGACGCCGTTCTTTTCCTTCTGCCAGCGCCCCTGCACGGCCAGCAGGCGCGCGTTGATGATGGTGGAGCGATGCTGCAGATAGACGTCGCGCCAGACGATCACCTGCACATTGCCGCTCTCGTCCTCCAGCGAGACGAAGATCGTGCCCTTGGCGGTCTGCGGGCGCTGGCGCACGGTGACGATGCCGCAGGTGCGGGCCGTTCGGCCGCTGGGCCAGTCCGCCAGTTCTGCCGAACTCTTGAGACCGCGCCGGGCGAGCTGTGGCCGCAGCAGGGCCAGCGGATGGCGGCGCAGGGTCAGGCCGGTGGCCGCATAGTCCCAGCGCACCTCCTCGCCCTCGGGCGCGGCCGGCAGCTCCAGCGCGGGCTCGGGCGCCGCGGCCGCGCGCAAGAGCGGCGGCAGCTTCTGCCAGGCGGTGGCCTGCCAGACCTGCTGGCGGCGATGTCCGGCCAGCGACAGCAGCGCGTCGGCGGCGGCCAGCTGCTGCATCTCGCGCTGCTCCAGCGCGGCGCGCAGGGCCAGGTCTTGCGCGTCGGCAAAGGGCGCCGCCGCGCGCGCCGCGACGATGCGCTCGGCGGCCTCGGTGGACAGTCCCGACACCAGGCGCAGGCCCAGGCGCACGGCCAGGCCCTTCGCGCTGGCGGGGCTGGGCTCCAGCGTGCTGTCCAGCTCGCTCGCGCTCACGTCGGCCGGCCGCACCTCGACGCCGTGGCGGCGCGCGTCCTGCACCAGCTGGCTGGGCGTGTAGAAGCCCAGCGGCTGCGAGTTCAGGAGCGCGCAGAGAAAGAGGCCGGGCTCGTGGCATTTGATCCACGAGGACACATAGGTCAGCAGCGCGAAGCTGGCGGCGTGGGATTCTGGGAAGCCGTAGGAGGAGAAGCCCTTGATCTGGCTGAAGATGGATTCTGCGAACTCTGGCGTGTAGCCGCGCTTGTGCATGCCGTCGAGAATCCTCCTGTGGAAGTCCTGCAGCAAGCCGGGCCGCTTCCATGAAGCCATCGCACGCCGCAACTCGTCGGCCTCATCCGCGCTGAAGCCGGCCGCGATCATCGAGACCTGCATCACCTGCTCCTGAAAGATCGGTACGCCGAGCGTGCGCTCGAGTGCCGGCTTCAAGGCCTCGCTCGGATAGCGCACCATGTCCTTTGGCAGCTTGCGGTTCTTCAGATAGGGGTGGACCATGCCGCCCTCGATCGGGCCGGGCCGCACGATCGCGACCTCGATCACCAGGTCGTAATAGTTCTCCGGCCGCAGGCGCGGCAGCATCGACATCTGCGCGCGGCTCTCGATCTGGAACACGCCGACGGTATCGGCCTCGCAGATCATCTTGTAGGTGGGCTTGTCGCCCTCGGGGATGCTGGCCAGCTCGTAGTCCAGGCCGCGCCACTGGCGGTAGAAGTCGAAGCAGCGCCGCAGGCAGGACAGCATGCCTAAAGCGAGCACGTCAACCTTCATCAGCCGCAGTGATTCCAGATCATCCTTGTCCCACTCGATGACCGTGCGGTCCGCCATCGCCGCCTTCTCGATCGGCACCAGCCGGTCCAGCGGCCCCTGGGTCAGCACGAAGCCGCCGACATGCTGGCTCAGGTGGCGCGGCATGCCCATCAGCTGGCGCGAGAGCTGAACCAGCTGGCGCAAGGTCTGTTCGCTCTCGTCCAGACCCAGTTCGGCGCAGAGCTGGCCTAAGCGTTCGTCCGGCAGCGATTCCTCGGACCAGCCATGGTGATCCAGCGTCAGCCGTTCCAGCAGGGCCTCGTCCATGCCCAGCGCCTTGCCGACATCGCGGATCGCGCTCTTGGCGCGGTAGCTGATCACGGTGGCGGCCAGCGCGGCCCGGTCGCGGCCGTATTTGCGGTAGAGATGCTGGATCACTTCCTCGCGGCGTTCATGCTCGAAGTCCACATCGATATCGGGCGGTTCGTTGCGCTCGCGGCTGATGAAGCGTTCGAACAGCAGGGTGCTGCGGCCCGGGTCGACGGCCGTGATGTGCAGGCAGTAGCAGACCACGCTGTTGGCGGCCGAGCCGCGGCCCTGGCAGAGAATCTTGATCGAGCGCGCGTAGTCGACGATGTCGGCCACGGTCAGGAAATAATGCTCGTACTTCAGCTCCTCGATCAGCGTCAACTCGTAGTCGATCCGCTCGCGCCATTGCGCGGGCACACCTTGCGGCCAGCGCTTGGCCATGCCCGCGTAGGTACGTTTACGAAGATGGCTAGAGGGCGTCTCGCCCCTGGGGACGACCTCGTTGGGGTATTGGTACTTGATCTCGTCGAGCGAGAACGTGCAGCCCCCCATCAGGACCAGGGTCTGCGCCAGCAGATCCTCCGGATACAGCTGCGCCAGCCGCAGCCGGCTGCGCAGATGGCGCTCGGCATTGGGCTGCAGGTCCATGCCGCAGTCGCGCACCGGCTTGGCGAGGCGCGTGGCGGTCATCACGTCCTGCAGCGGCTTGCGCGAGCGCAGATGCATGTGCACGTCGCCGCAGGCCAGCAGTGGCAGGGCCGTGGTCTCGGCCACCGCGCGCAGGCGCTGCAGCCACAGCTCGTCGCCTGTTTCTCGCAGCAGCTCGACGCCGATCCAGGCCTGGCCCGGATGATGGCGCAAGAGCCATAGCGCGGGTGCGAGCAGCTCGGCATCGCTGGCCTCGCGGCGCGGCAGCAGGATCAGCTGACAGCCGGCGAGGCGCCCGGGCTGCAGCTGCGCGCGCCGCAGCCGGTACCGGCCCTTGGTCTCGCTCTCGCGCCGCAACCCGGTGATGAACTGGCACAGATTGCCGTAGCCCTCCAGATGCCGGGCGATCGCGACCAGCTTGAAGTCGGGCTCGCCCATCAGGTCGTCGCGCACCAGGAATTCGGCGCCGATCAGCAGCTTCGGCAGGGTGATGTTCAGCCCCTGTTCCTCGGCGCGGGTCCGCATGCGCTTGAGCTGGGTATAGGCCCGCACCACACCGGCCAGCGAGCATTCGTCGGTGATCGCGATGCCCGCATAGCCCAGCTTGCAGGCCCGCTCGACCAGTTCCTCGGGATTGGAAGCGCCGCGCAGGAAGCTGAAGTTGCTGAGGCAGTGCAGCTCCGCGTAATCCGGAATCATGCAAACACCCCATGCAGGAACCAGCCCGATTCGTCCGGTGCCGACAGGCGCTGCTGGTAGATCCACAGCAGTCCGGCCTGCGGGCTCAGGGCCAGCACATAGTCGCGCTGCACCACGCCCGGCCCTGCGCTTTGCTGCCACCAGCCGCCCTCGATGCGCTGCGGCCGGGTCAGCAGTTGCAGCGGCTTGCCCAGATAACGCGGCTGGCTGCCGCGCATCTCCAGCCGCTGCGGCGGCTCCAGCAGCCAGGCGGGCTGCGGGGACAGCGGCGCGCGCGCCGCGGCGGGCCGGGCCGGGCCGGGCCAGGGGGCCCAGCGCTGCATGCATTCCAGCCTGTGGTCCTCCAGCGGCAGACCGGCGCGTACCCGCTCGGGCCCTAGGCGCACGGCCAGGCGCTCCAACAGACGCGGCAGCGGCTCGGTGGCCTCATCCGGTGAACTCGGCAGCAGGCTGGCCGCCTGCTCGGTTTTTCGCACCACCTCGTCGGCGCGCAAGCTCAGTTCGCCCACCGGCGCGGCCAGTTCCAGGCGTGCCAGATGCTCGCCCAGCAGCCGGCTCAGATGGCGCAGGTCGCGCGTGGCGTCGGCGGTGCCGAACTGCAGCGCGCCGTCCAGGCTCACATCGCGGCCGCGCATCGCATCGTGCTGCCAGGCCAGGGTCAGCTGCTTGACGCCGGCATGGCGCGCGGCCAGCCAGCCGCACAGCTGGCGCAGCAGGCTCTCGGCGTAGTGCAGGAGCGCCGGCGCATGCTCGATGCGGAAGGGCAGTTCCAGCCGCGCCTCGAAGCGCTCCGGCGCCTGCAGCCAGACATGGGCCTCGGGCGCGCAGCCATAGGCCCGGTCCAGCGCGCCCAGCAGTGCGTCGCCGAAGCGCCGCGCCAGCGCGGCGCGCGGCAGCGCGCGCACCTGACCCAGACGCCGGCAGCCCAGGCGCGCCAGCATCGCCTCATGGGCCTGGACGGCGCTCAGGGCCGCCAGCGGCTGCGCATCGAGCAACTCGTTCAGCGGGGCACTCAGCCCGTCGTGCTGTCCGGCGCGCGCCAGCGCCAGCGCCGCGAGGCTGGTCGGTGCCCAGGCCATGCCGGTGAGCCCGAGATCGCGCGCTTCGCGCCACAGCCGCCGGTGCAGCCGGCGGGCGCCGCCGAACAGGCGCAGGCTGGCCGCCACCTCCAGCACGACGGCCTCCTCCAGCCGCGCCACCCGCGGCGAGAACTGCAGCGCCCACCAGCCCAGGGCGCGCAGGCTGGCCTCCCGGGCCGCGGCGGCGCCGGGGCTGCCATCAGGCGCCGACACGCTGCCGAGCAGGGCGAGCCAATGCTGCATCACGGGGCTCCTTTTGCGGCTTCTCTTGCGGCGCCTCTTGCACCAGGGACGTGGGTCGCGGCGTCTGCAGCAAGCGCGCGGCCAGCACCGGGGCCAGGGCCGGCGGCACGGCCTGCAGCAGCAGGGCCTCGTCCAGCGCCGGGCCGCGGCGCTTCAGCACCTCGACGCGCAGGCCCCAGGCGTCCTGCGGCCGCACGGCCAGGCGCAGCGGCGCGGCCGAGGCCTGCCGCTGCAGGGCCGCCTCGGGCCGGAAGACGAACACGGGCGCCTGCATGCCCAGGGCGCAGGCCTGCAGCCGGCGCAGCTGTTCGGGCCGGGCCTGCGGCAGCCAGGCCATCACGGCGCCGGCGGCATTGGCCTTCAGCACCTGCTCCAGGGCCCACAGGCCTTGCGTCGGGCTGGCGGGGGCCAGCCAGACCACCTGGCGGGCCTTGATGCCCCAGGCCGCCAGGCCCGGCAGATGCGGCGTGAACGGCGGCCCCAGCAGCAGCAGCGAGCGGCCGCCGGCCAGCAGCGGTGCCAGAGCCGGCCCCACCAGTCGCCATTCGCAGACGCCGGCCTGCGGCTGCAGGATCTCGCTGAGCGCGCGGCCGGGCCAGCCGCCTCCGGGCAGGGCCGCGTCCAGCGCCGCAAAGCCGGTGGCAAAACCGGGGCCGTGGCCATGGGCCAGTTCCGAGCCGCGCCACAGCGCCTGTCCCAGCGGGCCGCTGAGCAGGGGGGCGGCGGCCGGGGACGACCGGACCTGCCGGGGTGAGGCTGCGGCATCCATCATGGCAAGGCGTGGAAAGGTGGGCGGAGAGGCGGCGAGCTATGAAACTGTATTTTTATACAGTATACGAGGAAGCCATTCCAGCCAAGCGGGCGACGCTTACCCGAGCGGCGCGTGCAGGTTTTCGCGCTTTCGGGCTCGGTGCGTGCGAGCCAAGGGCGCCGCGGCCGAACGAAGGGCGGCAACGTCTCGATACTTGAGATATAAGGTCAAACCCTTACATTTGATGCAGAAATCGGAGCCTGACCTCAATGCCCGAGCGAGAGGATCTGCTGTTGTCATCGACGCCGCTGGAGACTGCGCGCCTGTTGCTGCGTGCCCCTCGCGAAGAGGACCTGGACGCGATCTACGCGCTGCATGCCGATCCGGTGACCAACCGCTTCAGCCCCGGCGGGCCGCTGCATTCGCCCGCGGCCGCGGCCGAACTGCTGCAGGGCTGGCTGGTGCATTGGCGGGCCCAGAACTTCGGCTACTGGGCCATCGCACTGCGCGAGCAGCCAGAGGAACTGATCGGCCTGGGCGGCATCATGCATAGGCCCGTGGCGGGCCAGCCGGGCCTGTACCTGTATTTCCGTTTCCGGCCCCAGCATTGGGGCCAGGGTTATGCGTCGGAGATGTCGCAGGCCGCGCTGGCGCTGGCCTTCGAGCGGCTGCAGGCGGCCTCGGTGCAGGCGGTGGTGCAGCCGGCCAACACGCCGTCGCGCAAGACCCTGGACCGCCTGGGCCTGCTGCTGAAGGGTTCGCTGGCCGATGTGCCAGGCCAGGCGCCCAGCCTGCACTATGAGATCACCGCGGCGCGCTGGGCCGCGCTGCCGAGGACGCCCGCGGAACCGACGCCCTTCGGCGCCTGATGATCCCATGGTGCCGAAGGCGCCATGGGATCAGGTGCATTTCCAAGCGAGCGACGCCGATCCGGCTCCGCCGGGCGGCCGTCGCTGCCCCCTTGAGGGGGCCGGCGCAGCCGGTAGGGGGTGGTTCAGTCCTTGGGCTTGTAGGCCACCACGTCGATTTCGACCTTGGCGTCCACCATCAGGCGGGCCTCGGTGGTGGAGCGGGCGGGCTTGCCGTTGGGGAAGTAGCTCATGTAGACGCGGTTGAAGGCGCCGAAGTCGCGCGCGTCGTCCAGCCACACCGTGCTCTTGCAGACATCGTCCAGCGTGCAGCCGGCCAGCGCCAGCACGGTCTTCAGATTGGCCATCACCTGATGGGTCTGAGCCTCGATGCCGCCGGCGATGATCTCGCCCTGCGCATTGGCCGGTACCTGGCCGGACACATAGACGAAATCGCCGGCCCGCACGGCGGGCGAGAAGGGGCGGGCTTGCTGGTCGGAGGCCACGGGCGGGGCACCCAGGTATTCCAGAGGCATGGTGAGGTCCTTGCGGTTGATGGCTTGTGGCTGAAATTGTATTTCAGTGATTTGCGCTTGATACCGGGTTTTCTCTAGGTTTGAAACGCGAAAAACCGCATATCGTTCATTTCGCTGAAACTATTTTTCATGCGGAGAACGTCAACATGCGCATCGCAGCAGCATCCCCAGCCGCCTCGTCTTCTTTGGTCAAGCGCCGCCAGCTTCTGCGCCAGACGATGGCCCTGACCGCCCTGATCGGCGGCCTCCAGGCGCTGCCGCTGCAGGCCCAGCCGGGCGCCGCGAGCAGCCATGCGACGCTGGCCATGGTGGGCGAGCCCCAGACCCTGGACCCGATGGCGTCCACGGCCGATCTGGTGGGCACCATCATGCAGCATGTGTTCGAGCCGCTCTACACCTTCGACGCCAAGTGGCAGCTCACCCCGATGCTGGCCGAGGCCCTGCCCAAGGTTTCGGCCGACGGCAAGACCTACCGCATCGCACTGCGCAAGGGAGTCAAGCTGCATTCGGGCCGCGAGCTGAACGCCGAGGACGTGGTGGCCAGCCTGCAGCGCTGGATGGACAACGCGCCGCGCGGCAAGGCGGTGGCCAAGGAACTGCTCGGCCTGAAGGCGTTGAGCCCGCTGGAGATCGAGCTGACCCTGAAGAATCCCTATGCGCCGCTGGTCGCGCAACTGGCCCTGCCCACCGGCATGGCCGCCATCATGGCCAAGGAGGCGATCGCGCTGCCTCTGAAGGATTTCGTCGGCACCGGGCCCTACCGCTTCAAGGAGCGCCGCCCCGACCAATACGTGCTCTTGAGCCGCTTCGATCAGTACAGCGCCCGCAAGGAGCCGGCCAGCGGCTATGGCGGCCGTCGCGAGGCCCTGATCCAGGAGCTGCGCTTCGTGCCGGTGCCCAATGCCAACACCCGGGTCGAGGGCGCGCTGGCCGGCCAGTACCACTATGCGGATCTGCTGCCGGTCGAGGCGATGGCGCGGCTGGACAAGGCCCAGGGCAAGACCGTGGCCCTGATGACGCCGTCCTTCGGCTTCCCCTACATCGTCTTCAACACCAAGGAGGGCGTGCTGGCCAACCAGGCGCTGCGCCAGGCGGTGCAGACCGCGATGGGCAGCGGCGAGATGCTGGCCGCCGGCTTCGGCGACACGCGCTTCTTCAGCGCCGAGGCGAATCACTTCCCGAAGGGCTCGCCGTTCTACTCGACCGCCGGCGCCGAGCAGTACAACCAGCGCAATGCCGCGAAAGCGAAGGCCATGGCCGAGAAGGCCGGCTACAAGGGCGAGACCATACGCGTGCTGACCAGCCGCCAGTACGACTTCCACTACAACATGGCCCTCTTGATGGCCGAGCAGTTCAAGCGTGCCGGCCTGAAGGCGGAGCTCAACGTGGTCGACTGGGCCACCCTGGTGCAGCGCCGCGGCGAAGCCAAGCTGTGGGACCTCTACATCACGCATTCGGGCCAGTTCCCCGAGCCGATGCTGTCGCCGCCGCAACTGGGCGACGGCGCGCCCGGCTGGTGGAGCAGCCCGGCCAAGACCGCGGCGCTGGAGGCCTTCAACCGCGAGGCCGACCCGGTCAAGCGCGGCGCGCTGTGGGGCAAGGTCCAGCAGGTGGTCTACGACGAGGTGCCCTATGTCAACGTCGGCAAGTTCGCCGGCCTGTCGGCGCGCAGCCCGGCGCTGACGAACTACCAGCCTGCGGCCTGGCCCTTCTTCTGGAACGCCAGCATCAAGAACTGAGCCTGCGATGCTGAAGTACCTGCTCTCCCGCCTGGGCGGCATGGCGCTGGTGATGGCCATCGTCGCCGTGCTGGTGTTCCTGCTGACGCGCGCCGCGCCCGGCGACCCGGTGGCCGTGCTACTGGGCGACCAGGCCACGCCGGCCGATATCGCCCGGGTGCGCGTGCAGTACGGGCTGGACCAGCCGCTGCCGCTGCAGTTCGGCTACTGGCTGCGCGAGCTGGCCCAGGGCAATCTGGGCGACTCGATCTTTCTGCAGCGCCCGGTCACGCAGGCGCTGTGGGAGCGCGCCGAGCCGACCTTTCTGCTGGCCCTGCTGGCGGTGGGCATCGCGGCGCTGATCGGCGTGCCCTGCGGCGTCTTGTCGGCGGTGTTCCGCGGCCGCTTCGTCGACCAGTTCTTCACCGGCCTGGCGATGCTGGGCGCCAGCATCCCGAGCTTCTGGATGGGCCTGGTGCTGATCCAGATCTTTGCGGTCGGCTTCGGCTGGTTCCCGGTCTCGGGCTATGGCGAACCCGGTGCGCCCTTGATCGAGCGCCTGCACACGCTGGTGTTGCCGGCCCTGGTCTTGGGTTTGCTCAACTCGGCCCTGATCATCCGCTTCACGCGCGCCTCGATGCTGGACGTGCTGGGCGAGGACTATGTGCGCACCGCCCGCTCCAAGGGCCTGCCCGAGAGCCGGGTGGTGTTCAAGCATGCGCTGCGCAATGCGCTGGTGCCCATCGTCACGGTGCTGGGCCTGACCGTCGCGCTGATGATCGGCGGCGCCGTGATCACCGAGACGGTGTTCGGCCTGCCCGGCGTCGGCAACCTGGTCGTCAACGCGGTACTGCGGCGCGACTACCCGGTGATCCAGGGCGCGCTGCTGGTGATCGCGGCCATCTATGTGCTGATCAATTTCTTCATCGACCTGCTCTACATGGTCGTCGACCCGCGGGTGAAGGTATAGACATGAAGCCCCCACGCTCACTTCGTTCACTGCCCCCCGAGGGGGCGCGGCTTCCCTTGGGGCGGCCCGGCGGGAAGCCATGAAAGTTCCACTCGCTCTCAAACAATTGGTGCGGCGTCGCATCGTGCTGGTCGCGATGATCGTGCTGGCGCTGATCTCGGTGCTGGCGCTGGGCGCCGAGGTCTTCGGCCGCTTCGATCCGAACGACACCGCGGTGCTGGAGCGCCTGCGTGGCCCCGGAAGCGCGCATTGGCTGGGCACCGACGAGCTGGGCCGCGACGTCTATGCCCGCATCGTCCATGGCGGCCGCTACTCGCTGATGATCGCCGCCGGCACCGCGCTCGGCGCGGTGCTGATGGGCACCTTGCTGGGCCTGGTGGCCGGCTTCTTCAAGCGCCTGGACGGCCCGCTGATGCGCCTGGTGGACGCGATGATGTCCTTCCCCGACATCCTGCTGGCGATCGCGCTGGTGGCCATCCTCGGGCCCTCGATGTTCAACGTCGTGCTGGCCCTGGTGCTGGTCTACACGCCGCGCGTCGCGCGGGTGGTGCGGGCCTCGACCTTGGTGCTGCGCGAGCTGCTCTTCGTCGAGGCGGCGCGCGCGGTCGGTGTCGGCACCTGGCGCATCCTGTGGCGCCATATCCTTCCCAACCTGCTGTCGCCGGTGCTGGTGCAGCTGTCCTTCATCTTCGCCTACGCGATCCTGGCCGAGGCCGGCCTGTCCTTCCTGGGCGTCGGCGTGCCGCCCGAGATCCCGACCTGGGGCACGATGGTGGCGGGCAGCCAGAGCTATGCGCACAAGGCCTTCTGGGTCGTGCTGTTCCCGGGCCTGGCCATCATCTTCACCGCGCTGTCCTTGCAGCTGGTGGGTGACGGCGTGCGCGATCTGCTGGATCCCAAACTCAAGAAGTCCATGAAATGAGCGCGATCCAAGAACCCCTCTTGAACGTCCAGGGCCTGGGCACGGCCTTCCCGACCCATGACGGCCTGGTGCGCGCGGTAGCCGATGTCAGCTTCAGCGTGCAGCCCGGCCGCACCACGGCCCTGGTCGGCGAGTCGGGCTCCGGCAAGTCGGTCACCAGCCTGACCCTGATGGGCCTGCTGCCCAAGGATTGCGATGCGCGCATCAGCGGCCGCGCCGAGTTCCGGTGCCGCGATGGCCGCCAGGTGGACCTGCTGAGCCTGCCGGCCAGGCAGGCGAGGGCGCTGCGCGGCAACGAGATTGCGATGATCTTCCAGGAGCCGATGACCAGCCTGAACCCGGTGCTGACGATCGGCGAGCAGATCGCCGAGAGCCTGCGCCTGCACAAGGGCCTGGACCGCGCCGCGGCGCTGGCGGCCGCCAAGCGCATGCTGGAGCTGGTCGAGATCCCGGCCGCCGGCCAGCGCCTGCACGAGTACCCGCACCAGCTGTCCGGCGGCATGCGCCAGCGCGTGATGATCGCGCTGGCGATGGCCTGCGAGCCGCGCCTCTTGATTGCCGACGAGCCGACCACCGCGCTGGACGTGACGATACAGGCGCAGATCCTGGCGCTGATGGGCCGGCTGCAGCGCGAGACCGGCATGAGCATGCTCTTCATCACCCACAACCTGGGTGTCGTGGCCCACCATGCGGACGAGGTCGTGGTGATGTATGCGGGCCGCGTGGTCGAGAGTGCACCGGTGCGGCCGCTGTTCGCCGCGCCGCGCCACCCCTACACGCAGGGCCTGTTGAACTGCCTGCCGGCCAAGGCGCGCAAGCCGGGTGAACCCCGGCCCAAGCGCCTGTTCGCGATCCGTGGCCAGGTGGCCAGCCCGCTGGCGCCGCCGCCGGGCTGCGCCTTCGAGCCACGCTGCGACCAGGCCGAGGCGCGCTGCCGCGAGGCGATGCCGGCGCTGATCGGCCAGGCCGAGCGCCAGGTGCGCTGCATCCATGTCGAGGAGATGGTGTGATGGCACCGGAGCAAGTGCAGGAACAACAAGCCCTGATCGAGGTGCGCCATCTGAAGCGCTACTTCGGCGACCTGAACAGGAAGCCGGTGCGCGCGGTCGACGATGTCAGCTTCGCGATCCGCCCCGGCGAGACCCTGGGCCTGGTCGGCGAATCGGGCTCCGGCAAGAGCACCTTGGGCCGCAGCGTGCTGCGCCTGATCGAGCCGAGTGCCGGCCAGGTGCTGTACCGCGGCGAGGACATCGCCCAGGCCAGCGCCAAGCGCATGCGCGAGCTGCGCCGCAAGCTGCAGATCATCTTCCAGGATCCCTATGCCAGCCTGAACCCGAAGATGCGCATCGCCGACATCCTGGGCGAGGCGCTGGACACCCATGGCCTGGCCAAGGGCCGCGAGGCGCGGGCGGCGCGCATCGCCGAGCTCTTGAGCCTGGTGGGCCTGCGGCCCGAGCATGGCGCGCGTTACCCGCATGAGTTCAGCGGCGGCCAGCGTCAGCGCATCGGCGTGGCGCGCGCGCTGGCGGTGGAGCCGGAGTTCATCGTCGCGGACGAGCCGCTGTCGGCGCTGGACGTGTCGATCCAGTCCCAGGTGGTGAATCTGCTGCTGGAGCTGCGCGAGCGCTTCAAGCTGACGATGCTGTTCATCTCGCATGATCTGGACGTGGTCGAGTACCTGTGCGACCGGGTCGTCGTGCTGTACCTGGGCCGCGTGATGGAGGTGGCCGAGACCGACGCGCTCTACGCGCAGCCGCTGCACCCCTACACTCGCGCGCTGCTGGCCGCCTCGCCGCAGCCCGACCCCGAGGCGCCGCACCGGCCGGTGCCGCTGCAGGGCGACATCCCCAGCCCGATCAATCCGCCCTCGGGTTGCGTGTTCCGCACCCGTTGCCCGCATGCCGAGGCGCGCTGCGCCGAGGCCCAACCCCCGTTGACCGAAGTGCGTCCCGGCCGTTTCTCGGCCTGCTGGCGCCAGGAGCTTTTCGTATGACCACGCCTGTTGTTCTGAGTGCCGCTCTGAAGGGCTTCCCGCTGACCGAGGCGCCGCTGCCGCTGGCCGAGCTGGCGGGCAAGCGATGGAATGTACTGGCCGGCGACCTGCCGCTGCCGCTGGCCGTGATCAGGCGCGAGGCGCTGGAGCACAACCTGCGCTGGATGCAGGACTATGCGCGCGGCCAGGGCGTGGCGCTGGCGCCGCATGGCAAGACGACGATGAGCCCGCAGCTGTTCAAGCGCCAGCTCGACGCCGGCGCCTGGGGTTTGAGCTTCGCGACCATCAAGCAGCTGGCGGTCGGCGTGGCCAGCGGCGTGCGCCGCGCGGTGATCGCCAACCAGGTCTGCACGGAGGCCGACCTGGCCGGGCTGGCCGGCCTGCTGAAGCAGCACGCCGATCTGCGCGTCGTGTTCCTGGTCGATTCGCTGGCCCAATGCGCGCTGATCGAGCGCTGGCAGGCACGCCGCGCCGGTGCGCCGGTGTTCGAGGTGCTGCTGGAGATCGGTCTGGAAATCGGTATGCCGGGCGGCCGTACCGGCACGCGCACGCAGGACGAGGCGCTGGCCCTGGCCGCCCATCTGCATGCCAGCCCGGCATTCCGGCTGGTGGGCATCGAATGCTACGAAGGCCTGGGCGCCACCGGCGACAGCGTGGCCGACAAGGCCTATGCCGACGCGCTGATGGCCCGGGTACAGGCGGTGGCCCGGACCTGCGCCGAGCGCGGCTGGTTCGACGCCGACGAGGTGATCGTCTCGGCCGGCGGCTCCGGCATCTTCGATCTGGTGGCCGGCGCGCTGCGACCGCGCCTGGGCGATGACCGGCCGGTGCTGGGCCTGCTGCGCTCGGGCTGCTACATCACCCATGACCATGGCCATTACAAGCGCCTGGTCAACGTGCTGGACCAGCGCTGCCGGCATGTCGACGGCCTGCAGAGCGCGCTGGAGGTCTGGGCCCTGGTGCAGTCCTGCCCCGAGCCGGGCCTGGCCATCCTGGCCGTGGGCCGGCGCGACATCTCCTTCGACATCGACCTGCCGACGCCGGTCTGGCATGCGCCGCTCGATGCCGGCGCGCCGCTGACCGCCCCGTCCGCCTGGCGCATCACCGGGTTGAACGACCAGCATGCCTATCTGCGCTGGGACCCGGCGAGCGGCGTGGGCCCGCAGGTCGGCGACCGGCTGGGCCTGGGCATCTCGCATCCCTGCACCACCTTCGACAAATGGACCTGGCTGCCGATCGTCGAGAACGACTACCGCGTCAGCGACGCGGTGCTGACTCACTTCTAACGTGAAACAACCCCTTGTCCAAGGCGTACCTTGGCCGGTCCCCCGAGGGGGCGGCGATGCTCGCGGGGAATGCCCCGCGAGCACATCGCCACGGCGGGCCGGCTTGGGAGCGGCCCGGCGCTCGGCCCGCGAATTTCATACGGCGTGGGTGCCGCGGATGGTGAATGGACAACTGACATGAGCAGCAGCAACGGCAACCACAAGGGCCTGATGGCCGCGATCGCCGAGGCGCAGGAAACGGCGCCGGCGGCGCGGCGCGCGATCTTCGCGCTGATGCTGGAGGACCCGGAGCGGGTGCTGGAGGAGAGTTTCGAGCACCTCGCTGCGCGCAGCGGCGCCTCGGTGCCGACCATCATGCGGGCCTGCCGCGACCTCGGGTTCGCGGGCCTGCGCGAGTTCAAGCTGGCGCTGGCACAAGACCTTGCGGTCGGCGGCTCGCCGCTGCACCGCCGCGTGCAGCTGGAGGACACGACCGAGCAGGTCGCGAGCAAGGTCTCGCGCAGCGCCGCCGGCACGATCGCCGGCCTGGCGCAGCAGTTCGACGCCGCTGCGCTGGACGCCGCTGCCAGCGCGATCGTCAAGGCGAACCGCGTCGACGTGCTGGCCGTCGGTGCTACCTCCAACTTCATGGCGGCCGACCTGCATGCGCGGCTGTTCCGCCTGGGCCTGGTCTCGAATGCCTGGTCGGACTTCCATTCGCAGCTGCTGGCCGCAGCCACCCAGGGACCGGGCGGCGTGGTTGTCGCGATCTCGCATGTGGGCGGCATGCCGCTGCTGCTGGAGGCCGTGACGGTGGCGCGCGCGCAGGGCGCCACCGTGATCGCGCTGACCCAGCCCGGCACCAAGCTGGCCGCCAATGCCGACATCGTGCTGGGTTTGAAGGTACCGGACGACGCGACCATGCATGTGGGCACCGAGGCCTATCTCGCGCACCTGACCGCGATCGAGGTCTTGACCGTGCTGATCGCCAAGGCGATCGGCGAGCCGGCGGTCTACCGGCTCAAGAGCGTGCGCGAGGTGCTGCAGCGCCATGGCATCGACACGCATGACCATCCACTCCTGAACTGGCAGGTGCCGCAATGAGCGGACAGCCGGTGCTGCTGCGGAGCGGCCTGATCGTCGACGGCTCCGGCGCCACGCCGGGCTGGCGCGGCGATGTCCTGCTGAAGGACGGGCGCATCGCGGCGATCGGCGAGCGCTTGCCTGCCGATGGCGAGGACGCGCGCGTGATCGACTGCGCGGGCCTGGTGGTCGCGCCCGGCTTCATCGATGTGCACACGCATGACGACGCGCTGGTGCTGGAGCAGCCGGACTGTCTGCCGAAGATCTCCCAGGGCATCACGACCGTGGTGGCCGGCAACTGCGGCATCTCGGTCGTGCCGCTGCAAACGAGCGAACCGCCGCCGCCGCTGAACCTCCTGGGCCGCACGGCCTTCCGCTTCGACAGCTTCGCGGCCTACCAGGCAGCGCTGCAAGAGGCGCGTCCCGCCGTCAACGTGGTCTCGCTGATCGGCCATACGGCGCTGCGTTTCGCGACGATGAGTGATGTGGCGCGGCCTGCCGATGCCGCCGAGCTGGCACGCATGGCCGCGCTGCTGGATGCGGCGCTGGCCGAGGGGGCGCAGGGCCTGTCGTCGGGCCTGTTCTATCAGCCCGCCGCGGCGGCACCGGCGGCCGAGGTGCTGGCGCTGGCCAAGGTCGTGGCCCGCCATGGCGGCGTCTACGCCACCCATCTGCGCGACGAGATGGCCGCCATCCTGGACGCCATGCACGAGGCCGCCGACACCGCCTTCGAGGCCGGCGTGCCGCTGATCTTCTCGCACCACAAATGCGCCGGCCCGGCCAACTGGGGCCGCACGAAGGAAACGCTGCCACTGATCGATGCCTTCGCGGCACGCCAGCCGGTGGGCCTGGATGTCTATCCCTATCTGGCCGGCTCCACGGTGCTGCGCGAGGACTTGGTGGACGGCGTGATCGAGGTGCTCTTGACCTGGTCGGATAGCCATCCCGAAATGAGCGGGCGCAGCCTGGCCGACATCGCGGCCGAGTGGGGCGTCGACCAGCAGGAGGCCTGCCGGCGCCTGCAGCCCGGCGGTGCCTGCTACTTCCAGATGCACGAGGACGATGTCGAGCGCGTGCTGGCGCACCGCCTGACGATGATCGGCTCGGACGGCCTGCCGCATGACCGCCACCCGCATCCGCGCCTGTGGGGCGCCTTCCCGCGCGTGCTGGCGCGCTACTGGCGCGAGCGGGGCCTGTTCGGCCTGGAGGAGGCGGTGCACCGGATGACGGGCTTGTCGGCGCGCCAGTTCCGGCTGAAGGAGCGCGGCGAACTGCGCGCCGGCTGGGCGGCCGATGTCACGGTCTTCGATCCGCGGCGCGTGCAGGACCTGGCCAGCTTCGAGGCGCCGCTGCGCCGCGCCGAGGGCATCGCCCATGTTTTCGTCAATGGCGAGCAGGCCTATGAGGAGGGCGCGGCGGGCACCTTGGCGCGGTCCGGGCGGGCCCTAAGGCGCGGGCTGGCCTGAGGTGGGTTCGGCGGGGAAGAAGCCGCGCAGGCCCTGCAGGTCCAGCACCCGCACGCCGCCGTATTCCACGCTGATCAGCCGCTGCGCCTGCAGGCGCTTCAGCGCCTCGTTGACCCGCTGGCGCGACAGGCCCACCAGATAGGCCAGCTCCTGCTGGGTGATGCGCAGCATGCTGCCGACGCCGGGATAGAGCTGCGGATGGAAGAGGGCGGCCAGGTTGCGGGCCACGCGCACGTCGGGGTTGCCGATGCGGTCGGTCTCGCGCGCGGCGATGAACTGGCCCAGGCGTTCGTTCAGCTGGTTCAGCACGAAGCGGTTGAAGCCGATGCTGTGCTCCAGCAGCTCGTGGAAGGTCTCCAGCGGCAGGCCCGCGACCACGCTCTTGCGCAGCACCTGGATGTTGTAGCGGTAGACCTCGCGCTTGAGCAGCGTTCCTTCGCCGAACCAGCCGCCCGGCGGCACGCCGGTGAAGGTGACGGCCTGGCCGACGGAATCGTCGTTGCTCATCTTCAGCAGCCCGTCGACCACGCCGAACCAGAAGCTGGCCGGTCGACCGATGCGGCAGACCCGCTCGCCCACCTCGGCATCGGCCACCTGCAGCTGCGCGACGGCCTGCTGGCGCTGGCCGGGCTCCAGCACCTTGAGCCAGGGAATCGCGTCCAGCTCGGTCTGGGTGGCGGCGCGCGCGCGCTGGCGCAGCGGTGTCGAACGGGACGGCGTGGAAAAGGCCAGGGAACTCATGGCGCCAAGCATGCGGACAAAGCCCTTGCCGGGGGCTTCGGGAAAGCACGCCCCCGTGCAGACCCTAGGATTGTCGTCGTAATGACAACCAAACGTCAAAGTCCGGCCTAGTATTGCTGCAACCGGGGCCCAGAGATGTCGCGACAAGGATCGACGCCAGGCCCGCTCGACCAGAGTACAGGAGACAACGGTGGCGACGTTCCCGACGACTTTTCCTCGGCTGCTGCTTGAGCATGCCGCGCAGCGCCCCGACGCGCCGGCGCTGCGCGAGAAGGAATACGGCATCTGGCAGACGCTCAGCTGGTCGCAGCTGGCGGCCTTGGTGCGCGAACTGGCCCATGGCCTGGCGCAGGCGGGGCTGCAGCGCGGCCAGCATCTGGTAGTGGTGGGCGAGAACCGGCCGCGCCTGTCGGCCGCGATGCTGGCGGCGCAGTCGCTCGGGGCCATCCCGGTGCCGCTGTACCAGGACGCGGTGGCGGCCGAGTTCGTGTTCCCGATCACCAATGCCGAGGTCGCCTTTGCCATCGTCGAGGACCAGGAGCAGGTCGACAAGCTGCTGGAGGTGCGCGAGCAATGCCCGCAACTGGCGCAGATCTGGTTCGACGATCCGCGCGGGCTGCGCAACTATGCGCAGCCCGGCCTGGCCTCGCTGGACGATCTGTGCGCGCGCGGCCGCCAGCATGCCGGCGCGCATCCGGCCTTCTTCGACGGCGCGGTGCAGGCGGGCGTGCCCGACGATGTGGCGGCGATGTTCTTCACCTCGGGGACGACCGGCAATCCGAAGGGCGTGGTGCATACGCACCGCAGCCTGATCGACCGCGCCCAGGCCGGCGCGCGCTTCGACAAGCTGAGCCATGCCGAGGAGGTGCTGGCCTATCTGCCGCCGGCCTGGGTCGGCCAGAACATCTTCAGCTATGCGCAGTGGCTGGCCTGCGGCTATGTGGTGAACTGCCCCGAGTCCGCCAGCACCGTGGCCATCGATCTGAAGGAGATCGGCCCGACCTACTACTTTGCGCCGCCGCGCGTGTTCGAGGGCCTGCTGACCCAGGTGATGATACGCATGGAGGACGCGGGCCGCTTCAAGCGCTGGCTGTTCGCGACCTGCATGGCGCTGGCGCGCAAGGTCGGCCCGGCGCTGATGGACGGCAAGCCGGTCGGCGCGCTGGATCGCTTCAGGTACGCGCTGGGCAATGTCGCGATCTACGGGCCGCTGCGCAACACCCTTGGCCTGTCGCGGGTGCGCGTGGCCTACACGGCCGGCGAGGCGATCGGCCCCGATCTGTTCAGCTTCTACCGCAGCATCGGCATCAACCTGAAGCAGCTCTACGGCTCGACCGAGACCGCGGTGTTCGTCTGCCTGCAGCCCGACCACGAGGCCAAGGCCGACACGGTCGGCGTGCCGATCGAGGGCGTGGAGATCAGGCTGGCGGACAGCGGCGAGATTCTGGTGCGCTCGCCCGGCCTGCTGAAGGGCTATTACAAGAACGAGGCGGCCACGGCCGAGGTGCTGACCGCCGAGGGCTGGTACCACACCGGCGATGCCGGCTTCATCGACGCGGGCGGCCATCTGAAGATCATCGATCGCGCCAAGGACGTCGGCCGTATCCTCGGCGGACCCAATGACGGCGCGATGTTCGCGCCCAAGTATGTCGAGAACAAGCTGAAGTTCTTCGCCCACATCAAGGAGGCGGTGGCCTTCGGGGACAAGAAGGACCGGGTCTGCGCCTTCGTCAACATCGACTTCGAGGCGGTGGGCAACTGGGCCGAGCGCCGCAACCTGCCCTATGCGGGCTACACCGACCTGGCGGGCAAGCCCGAGGTCTACGAGCTGATCCGCGACTGCCTGGAGAAGGTCAATGCCGACCTGGCCCAGGACGAACTGCTGGCCGGCAGCCAGGTCACCCGCTTCCTGATCCTGCACAAGGAACTGGACGCCGACGACGGCGAGCTGACCCGCACCCGCAAGGTGCGACGCGGCGCGATCGCCGACAAGTACGGCGTGCTGATCGATGCGCTCTATGCCGGCAAGAGCTCGCAGTTCATCGAGACGGCGGTGAAGTTCGAGGACGGCCGCAGCGGTTCGGTGTCCGCCGAGCTGAAGATCGTCGATGTCAAAACCTTTTCGGTCGCCCGGAGGGCAGCATGATGAAAAGGTTTCAGAGCAGGCTCATGTGCAAAGCACGTGATGCCGGAACTAAGACTTTCCCCGCCGTCCGGAGGGCCGCCTGATGTCCAGCAAGAAGATCGGGGACGTGATCCTCGACGTCCAGAACATCTCCCTGGCATTCGGCGGCGTCAAGGCGCTGACCGACATCAGCTTCAATGTGCGCGAGCATGAGATCCGCGCCATCATCGGCCCCAACGGCGCGGGCAAGAGTTCGATGCTGAACTGCATCAACGGCGTCTACCAGCCGCAGCAGGGCTCGATCACCTTCCGCGGCCAGCATTTCAAGCACATGAATTCGCGCCAGGTGGCCGAGATGGGCGTGGCTCGCACCTTCCAGAACCTGGCCCTGTTCAAGGGCATGAGCGTGCTGGACAACATCATGACCGGCCGCAACCTGCGCATGAAGAGCAATATCTTCCTGCAGGCACTGCGCTGGGGACCGGCCGAGCGCGAGGAGATCGCGCAGCGCGAGCAGGTCGAGCGCATCATCGACTTCCTCGAGATCCAGGCCTATCGCAAGACGCCGGTCGGCCGCCTGCCCTACGGCCTGCAAAAGCGCGTCGATCTGGGCCGCGCGCTGGCGATGGAGCCGCAGGTGCTCTTGCTGGACGAGCCGATGGCGGGCATGAACGTCGAGGAGAAGCAGGACATGTGCCGCTTCATCCTGGACGTCAACGACGAGTTCGGCACCACCATCGTGCTGATCGAGCATGACATGGGTGTGGTGATGGACATCAGCGACCGCGTGGTCGTGCTGGACTACGGCAAGAAGATCGGCGATGGCGCGCCCGATGAGGTGCGCCGCAACGATGACGTGATCCGTGCCTACCTGGGCACTTCACATTGATGAACCACCCCCTACGCGCTTCGCGCGCCCCCTCAAGGGGGCAACACCGGCGGCCCGGCAAGGCCGGATCTGCGGTGTTCGCTCGGGAATGCAAGGGCCTTCGTGCCAAGGGATGAGCTGATATGGGATTCTTCTTCGAGACCTTGATCGGCGGCCTGATGGCCGGCATGCTGTATTCGCTGATCGCCCTGGGCTTTGTGCTGATCTATAAGGCGTCGGGCGTGTTCAATTTCGCCCAGGGGGCGATGGTGCTGTTCGCGGCGCTGGCGATGGCGCGCTTCGCCGAATGGATACCGCAGTGGACCGGCGTGCAGAGCCAGTTGCTGGCCAATCTGCTGGCCTTCGTGCTGGCTTGTGGCGTGATGGTGGTGGTGGCCTGGGCGATCGAGAAGCTGGCGCTCTCGCGGCTGGTGAACCAGGAGGGCATCACCCTGCTGATGGCGACCCTCGGGATCACCTACTTCCTCGACGGCCTGGGCCAGACCCTGTTCGGCAACGACATCTACAAGATCGATGTGGGCATGCCCAAGGACCCGGTGATCGTGGCCGACTCGCTGTTCCAGGGCGGCATCCTGGTCGGCAAGGAGGACCTCTATGCGGCCCTGATCGCCGCGGCCCTGGTGATCCTGCTGGCCCTGTTCTTCCAGAAGACCGGCACCGGCCGCGCGCTGCGCGCGGTGGCCGACGACCACCAGGCCGCCCAGTCGATCGGCATTCCGCTGTCCACCATCTGGATCATCGTCTGGAGCGTGGCCGGCTTCGTCGCGCTGGTGGCCGGCATCATCTGGGGCTCCAAGCTGGGCGTGCAGTTCTCGCTCTCGCTGGTGGCGCTGAAGGCGCTGCCGGTGGTGATCCTGGGCGGCCTGACCTCGGTGCCAGGCGCCATCATCGGCGGGCTGATCATCGGCGTCGGCGAGAAGCTGTCGGAGATCTACATCGGCCCGATGCTCGGCGGCGGCATCGAGATCTGGTTCGCCTATGTATTGGCGCTGGTCTTCCTGCTCTTCCGGCCGCAAGGGTTGTTCGGCGAAAAAATCATTGACCGCGTATGACGAGGGCAATGATTTTTCGGCGCAGGCTAACTTCGCACAGCGAAGTTAAGCGAACGTAGTGAGCGGCCGAAGCCAAAAGATCATCGGAGACATGCATGCTCTATAGAGAAAACGGCCAGTTCAAGGCCAGCTACCGCGCCGATCAGCAGATCTTCCCGATCCGCCAGGACCGCATCGCCGTCGTCGCGCTGCTGCTGATCGCCTTCGTCGTGGTGCCGCTGTCGGCGCCGGAATACCTGTTCCGCGCGATCCTGATCCCCTTCCTGATCCTGTCGCTGGCGGCGCTGGGGCTGAACATCCTGGTCGGCTATTGCGGCCAGATCTCGCTGGGCACCGGCGCCTTCATGGCGGTGGGCGCCTATGCGGCCTACAACTTCCAGGTCCGCATCGACGGCATGCCGCTGATCCTCTCGCTGCTGCTGGGCGGGGCCTGCTCCACCGTGGTGGGCGTGCTGTTCGGCATCCCCTCGCTGCGCATCAAGGGCCTGTACCTGGCGGTGGCGACGCTGGCCGCGCAGTTCTTCGTCGACTGGGCGGCGCTGCGGCTGAAATGGGTCACCAACGGCTCGGACTCCGGCTCGGTCAGCGTGGCCGGCCTGAATGTCTTCGGCATCCCGCTGCAGAGCCCGGCGTCCAAGTACCTGTTCTGCCTGGCCATCGTGGCGCTGTTCGCGCTGCTGGCCAAGAACCTGGTGCGCAGCGCGATCGGCCGCGAGTGGATGGCGATGCGCGACATGGATGTGGCCGCCGCGGTGATCGGCATCCGTCCCGTGTACGCCAAGCTGACGGCCTTCGCGGTCAGCGCCTTCATCGTCGGCGTGGCCGGCGCGCTGTGGGGCTTCGTCCATCTGGGGGCCTGGGAGCCGGCCGCCTTCAATATCGACCGCTCGTTCCAGCTGCTCTTCATGGTCATCATCGGCGGGCTGGGCTCGATCCTCGGCGCCTTCCTGGGCGCGGGCTTCATCGTGCTGCTGCCCATCTTCTTGGACCAGATCCCGCAGTGGTTCGGCATCCCGATCTCGACCGCCACCGCCTCGCACCTGACCAGCATGATCTTCGGCGCGCTGATCGTGTTCTTCCTGATCGTCGAACCCCATGGCCTGGCAAGGCTCTGGGCCACGGCCAAGGAGAAGCTGCGCCTCTGGCCTTTCCCGCATTGATCCCTGGAGTTCCCATCCCCAAGAGAAACGCACCACGAGTGCCCATAAGGAGACAAGCATGAAGACAAGCATCAAATCCATCGCGCTGGCGCTGGCGGCCTGCGCCTCGGCCCTGAGCGGCTCGGCCGTGCAGGCGCAGTCCAAGGAGCAGTTCTTCCCTTTGCTGGTCTACCGCACCGGCCCCTATGCGCCCAACGGCACGCCCTGGGCCAACGGCAAGCAGGACTACATCAAGCTGATCAATACGCGCGACGGCGGCATCAACGGCGTCAAGCTGACCTTCGAGGAATGCGAGACCGGCTACGCCACCGACAAGGGCGTCGAATGCTACGAGCGCCTGAAGGGCAAGGGCGCCTCGCTGTTCGATCCGCAGGCCACCGGCATCACCTTCGCGCTGACCGACAAGGTGCCCAATGACAAGATCCCGCTGATCACGCTGGGCTACGGCCTGTCGTCCTCGCAGGACGGCAATGTCTTCAAGTGGAACTTCCCGCTGATGGGCAGCTACTGGACCGCGGCCGACATGCTGATCCAGCATATCGCCAAGAAGGAGGGCGGCTTCGACAAGCTCAAGGGCAAGAAGATCGCCCTGGTCTACCACGACTCGCCCTTCGGCAAGGAACCGATCCCGCTCTTGGACGAGCGCCAGAAGATGCACGGCTTCGACCTGGTCAAGATCCCGGTGACGGCGCCCGGCGTCGAGCAGAAGTCGGCCTGGCTGCAGGTGCGCCAGCAGCGTCCCGACTATGTGCTGCTGTGGGGCTGGGGCGTGATGAACAGCACCGCGCTGAAGGAGGCCCAGGCCACCGGCTATCCGCGCGAGAAGATGTATGGCGTCTGGTGGGCCGGCGCCGAGCCGGACGTGAAGGACGTGGGCGAGGGCGCCAAGGGCTACAACGCGCTGGCGCTGAACACCTCGGGCCAGACGCCCAAGGTGATCCAGGACATCCTGAAGAACGTGCACGACAAGGGCCAGGGCACGGGGCCGAAGGAGGAGGTCGGCTCGGTGCTCTACACCCGCGGCCTGATCATCCAGATGCTGGGCGTCGAGGCGGTGCGCCGCGCGCAGGAGCGCTTCGGCAAGGGCAAGGTGATGAGCGGCGAGCAGGTGCGCTGGGGCCTGGAGAACCTGGCGCTGGACCAGAAGAAGCTCGACGCGCTGGGCTTCTCCGGCGTGCTGCGCCCGCTCTCCACCTCCTGCCAGGACCATATGGGCTCGACCTGGGCGCGCGTGCACACCTGGGACGGCGCCAAGTGGAACTTCAGCTCCGACTGGCTGCAGGCCGACGAGCAGATCATCAAGCCGATGGTCAAGGCCGGCGCGGACAAGTACGCGGGCGAGAAGAAGCTGACCCGCCGTTCGCCGGAGGATTGCCAAAGCTGATCGCCTGATCGGCTGGAGGGCTCCCGGGCGGGAGCCCTCATCGAAGCGCCGCGTGCGGTGTTTCGATGAGTCACGAGGACCCCTTATGAGCAGCAATGTGCTTCTGAACGTCAACGGCATCGAAGTGATCTACAACCATGTGATCCTGGTGCTGAAGGGCGTGTCCCTGCAGGTCAAGGAGGGCGGCATCGTCGCGCTGCTGGGCGGCAACGGCGCCGGCAAGACCACGACCCTGCGCGCGGTCTCCAACCTGCTGGCCGGCGAGCGCGGCGAGGTCACCAAGGGCAGCATCGAACTGCGCGGCGAGCGCATCGAGAAGCTCAGCACCTCGGACATGGTGAACCGCGGCGTGATCCAGGTGATGGAGGGGCGGCACTGCTTCGCCCATCTCAGCATCGAGGAGAACCTGATGACCGGGGCCTACACCCGCAAGGACGGCAAGGCGGCCGTCAATGCGACCCTGGAGAAGGTCTACAACTACTTCCCGCGCCTGAAGACGCGCCGCGCCAGCCAGGCCGCCTACACCTCGGGCGGCGAGCAGCAGATGTGCGCGATCGGCCGCGCGTTGATGGCCAATCCGAAGATGGTGCTGCTGGACGAGCCCTCGATGGGCCTGGCGCCGCAGATCGTCGAGGAGGTGTTCGAGATCGTCAAGGATCTGAATGCGAAGGAGGGCACCACCTTCCTGCTGGCCGAGCAGAACACCAGCATGGCGCTGCGCTACGCGGACTACGGCTACATCCTGGAGAACGGCCGTGTGGTGATGGATGGCGAGGCCCGGGCGCTGCGCGAGAACGAGGACGTCAAGGAGTTCTACCTCGGCGTGGGCGGCGGCGACCGCAAGAGCTTCAAGGATGTGAAGAGCTACAAGCGGCGCAAGCGCTGGTTGGCCTAGGCCCACCCCCTACGCGCTGCGCGCCCCCTCAAGGGGGCGCAGCCGGCGGCCCGGCAGAGCCGGATCTGCGGCCGTCGCTGGATAAGGATGCGAGACATGAGTGACGACGACCAGGACTTCTTCGCCCCGCCGGCCTTCAAGCCGGATGTGGCGCTGATCCAGCTGAAACGCTTTCTGCGCGATCAGCGCCAACTGGCCGAGCGTGGCAATGCCTTCACGCTCAAGGGGCTGGACGTGCTGGAGCTGAGCATCGACGCGGCGACGCTGACGGCCAAGCTGGCGAAGCGGCCGCTGCAGCGCCCCGAATGGGACAGCAAGGTCTGCAGGAGCAGCGCCGACATGCGCGCGCTGCAGGATGAGATCAAGAGGCGCGTGACGCGCTGGACGGACGAGGACAGATGAGCGCCTTCTACGACGAACTGGAAACCCGCGACCCGGCCGAGCGCGAGCGCGGGCAGATGCTGGCCCTGGGCGGCCAGGTGGCGCATGCGCGCGCGCACGCGCCGGCCTTCGCCGAACTGCTGGCCGGGGTGGAGCCCGCGGCGGTGATCAGCCGCGCCGCGCTGGCGCGCCTACCGGTGACGCGCAAGCACGAGCTGGCGGCGCGCCAGCGGGAACGCCGCGCGGAAAGTCCGTTCGGCGGCTTCTCGGCCATCGGCTGGGGCAGCGCCCGGCGCGTGTTCCAGTCGCCCGGCACGATCTACGAGCCCGAGGGCGGGCGCCGGGATTACTGGCGCGTGGCACGCGCCCTGTTCGCCGCCGGCCTGCGCGCCGGCGATCTGGCGCACAACAGCTTCAGCTACCACCTGACGCCGGCCGGCTCGATGATGGAGACCGGCGCCCATGCACTGGGCTGCACCGTGTTTCCCGGGGGCGTGGGCAATACCGAGCTGCAGCTGCAGGCGATGGCCGAGCTGAAGCCCCAGGCCTATGTGGGCACGCCCAGCTTCCTGAAGATCCTGCTGGACAAGGCGGCGGAACTTGGTCAGCCGCTGTCGATCGCCAAGGCCCTGGTCAGCGGCGAGGCCTTCCCGCCCGCGCTGCGCGACTGGTTCGCGGCGCGCGGCGTGGCGGCCTACCAATGCTATGCCACGGCCGATATCGGCCTGATCGCCTACGAGACCGCGGCGCGCGAGGGCCTGGTGCTGGACGAGGGCGTGATCGTCGAGATCGTGCGCCCCGGCACCGGCGACCCTGTGCCGGACGGCGAGGTCGGCGAACTGGTCGTCACCACCCTGAATCCCGACTACCCGCTGATCCGCTTCGGCACCGGTGATCTGTCGGCCGTGCTGCCCGGCCGCTGCCCCACCGGCCGCAGCAACACCCGCATCAAGGGCTGGATGGGCCGGGCCGATCAGAGCGCCAAGGTGCGCGGCATGTTCGTCCACGCCTCCCAGGTGGCCGAGATCGCGCGGCGCTTCCCGCTCGTGGGCCGGGCGCGCCTGGTGGTGGAGGGCGAGATGGCCAACGACCGCATGACCCTGAAGCTGGAGCTGGCCGGTGCCGCGCCCGAGGGCCTGGCCGAGCAGGTGGCCGGCGCGATCCGCGACGTCACCAAGCTGCGCGGCTCGGTGCAGCTGCTGGCCGCGGGCAGCCTGCCCAATGACGGACGGGTGATCGAGGACGCGCGGAAATACGACTGAGGAACGGGCTGGCGCCCGGCGCTGCTCAGCGCGAGGTTGCTGCGAGCTGCTCTTGTGCCGGCGCCGGCAGGTCGCGCAGCGCGGCGGCGGCCATGCGGCCGCCGGCCTCGGTATCGCGCAGCACCAGGTGCTGCGGCACCGGCAGGCGCCGGGCGGGCGCGGCGACCACGCTGCGGCCGCTCATCTGCCACTCGCTCAGGCCGCCGACCAGCCAATCGACCCGACCGCTGGACAGCCGGCCCAGCAGTGCATGCAGGGCCTGGGCGCGGGCATCGCCGGGTTCGCCATAGATCAGCACGTCGCGCGACAGGTCGATGCCGGCCGCCGAGACGGCCTGGGCCAGCACGGCCACGTCGCCGGTCGCCCCCAGATCGCTGGCCGGCAGGCGCACCGCGCCGGGCAGCAGGGTCGCAGCGTCGGCGCGCATATCCCAGGCCTGCGCCCCCTCGTGCAGGCGCTCGGCCGCGGCCGCGGCCGAGAGCGCGTCGGCTCGCGCGCCGCCGGTCAGCAGCAGGCCGGCCAAGACCGCGGTCCAGCCGGCGGCTCGGGCAAGGTGGGAAGGGCGAAGCGAACGCGTCATGGTGCCCACATGGTGGCAGTGCATGCTTATGCCGTCCAATACAGACTCGCAAGATCCATATTCGATTCCGATCTATGGCGCGCGATCGGGGCCTGCTGGACATCCTCAACGGCCTTACGTAGTTCCCGCTACGGGATGCGCACAGGCCTCCCCTAGCATTCGGGCTTCGACCCCACCCCACAAAACTGAGGATGACGATGAAAAAGCTGATGCTTGCCGTGGCGGCCGCGCTGGCTGCCGGCGCTGTTTGGGCCTACCCCGATAAACCCGTCACGATCGTCGTGCCCTTCTCGGCCGGCGGCCCGACCGACAAGGTGGCCCGCGATCTGGCCGAGGCGCTGCGCAAGCCCCTGGGCGCCACCATCGTGATCGAGAACGTCGGCGGCGCCGGCGGCACGCTGGGCGCCACCAAGGTGGCCAAGGCCGCGCCGGACGGCTACACCCTGCTGCTGCATCACATCGGCATGGCCACCTCGCCGGCCCTGTACCGCAATCTGCAGTACAAGACCCTGGACGACTTCGAGTACCTGGGCCTGATCAATGAAGTGCCGATGACCCTGATCGGCAAGCCCGGCCTGCCGGCCAACAACTACGCCGAACTGGCCAAGTGGCTGGAAGCCAACAAGGGCAAGATCAATCTGGCCAATGCCGGCCTGGGTGCCGCCTCGCATCTATGCGGCCTGCTGTTCCAGAGCGCCGTCAAGATCGACATGACGACCGTGCCCTACAAGGGGACGGGTCCGGCCATGACCGATCTGCTGGGCGGCCAGGTCGACATCATGTGCGACCAGACCACCAATACCTCCAGCCAGATCGAATCGGGCAAGGTCAAGGCCTTCGCGGTGACCACCACCAAGCGCCTCTCCACGCCCGCGCTGGCCAAGCTGCCCACGCTGGACGAGGCCGGCGTCAAGGGCTTCAACGTGAGCATCTGGCACGGCATGTACGCGCCCAAGGGCACGCCCAAGCCGGTGCTGGACAAGGTCAACGCCGCGCTGAAGACCGCGCTGAAGGACGCCGAGTTCATCAAGCGCGAGGAGGCCCTGGGTGCCGTGGTCGTGACCGACAACCGCGTCAACGGCCCGGAGCACAAGAAGTGGGTCGAGGCCGAGATCAACAAATGGGGCCCGGTCATCAAGGCCGCCGGCCAGTATGCCGACTGAGGACCGAGAGCCCTCCTTGCGGACGGCCTGCAAGGCCGACCGATAAGCCGCCGGGCGCACGCCGCCCGAGCCCCGCAGCCCGCCTCCGGCGGGCTTTTTCCTTGGCTCTTTGCCCTTAGCATGGGGCCGATGAGCGGAGCGTCTCCCCCCGATGCACCCTGGGCCGGCCGCCTGCTGCTGGCGCGCGGCCTGCGCGGCTTCGGCGACGGCTTCGTCGCGGTGCTGCTGCCGGCCTATCTGCAGGCGCAGGGCCTGACGCTGCTGCAGGTCGGGTTGATCGCCACCCTGACCCTGGCCGGCTCGGCGCTCGCGACCCTGGCATTGGGCGCCCTCGGCCATCGCTGGCCGGCGCGCCGCCTGCTGCTGGCGGCGGCGGCGCTGATGGCGGCCACCGGCCTGGGTTTTGCCGGGCTCTCGGGCTTCTGGCCGCTGGCCGTGATCGCCTTCGTCGGCACCCTGAACCCGAGCTCGGGCGATGTCAGCGTGTTCCTGCCGATCGAGCATGCGCGCATCGCGGTAGCGGCCGAGGGCGACATCGCGCGCACCCGGCTGTTCGCCCGCTACTCGCTGATCGGTTCGCTCAGCGCCGCCTGCGGCGCACTGGCCTCGGGCGCGCCGCTGCGGCTGCAGGAGCAGGCGGGCTGGCCGCTGCCGGCGGCGCTGCGCGCGATGTTCGTCGTCTATGCGGCGATCGGCGTGGCCGTCTGGCTGCTCTATGTCGGCCTGCCGCGCCAGCCGGCGCGGTCCGAGCCGGAACCGGCGCCGCTCGGCGCGTCGCGCCCGGCGGTACTGACGCTGGCCGCGCTGTTCAGCATCGATGCCTTCGCCGGCGGGCTGATCGTCGGCGCGCTGATGTCGGCCTGGCTGCAGCAGCGCTTCGGCCTGTCGCTGGCGGCGGCGGGTGCCTTCTTCTTCTGGGCCGGCCTGCTGAGCACCCTGTCGCAATGGCTGGCGCCCAAGCTGGCCGCGCGCATCGGTCTGGTCAACACGATGGTCTGGACCCATATCCCGGCCAACCTGCTGCTGATGGCCGCGGCGCTGGCGCCGAACTGGCCCGCGGCCGCCGCGCTGCTGCTGGGGCGGGCCCTGCTGCAGCAGATGGATGTGCCGGCGCGCTCGGCCTTCGTGATGGCGCTGGTGACACCGGGCGAGCGCGCCGCCGCGGCCAGTTTCACGGCGGTGCCGCGCAGCCTGGCGGCGTCCTTGAGCCCCAGCCTCGCCGCCGCGCTGCTGGCCGCCGGCTGGCCGGCCACGCCGCTGCTGCTGTGCGGCGCGCTGAAGATCGGCTATGACCTGACGCTGTGGCGGCGCTTCCGCCGCAGCCTGTCCTGAGGCCGAACCCAACGCCGAGCGCCTCCCTGGCGCGCGCGCAGCGCCTAGGGGCTGGGTTTTTCAGCCCTCGGCCCGGCAGACCACGGCCAGCTTGTTGCCGTCCAGGTCGCGGAAGTAGCAGGCATAGAAGTTCGGCGCATAGTCGCGCAGGCCCGGCGCCCCCTCGCTCGCGCCGCCGGCCGCCAGCGCCGCGGCATGCACCGCGTCCACCTGGGCCCGGCTGGCGGCGTCCAGCGCCACCATCACGCCGTTGCCCACGCAGGCCGGCCGGCCGTCATGGGGTTGGCAGAGCCACAGCCGAGGCTGGCCCGCCGGACCGAAGCTGGCGAAGTTCTCGTCCGCGTAGCCCGCCACCACGCCCAGCGGCGCCAGCGCCGCGGTATAGAAACGGCCGGCGGCGGCCAGATCGCGGCTGCCCAGGGTCACATAGCTGATCATCGGGGGGGGCTCCTTTTGGGCTTACTGGATGCGGATCGGGATGGTGACCGGCCCATTGTTCAGCAGATGCACCTGCATGTCGGCGCCGAAGCGGCCCGCCTGCACCTCGGGGTGCAGCGCGCGGGCGCGTTCGAGCAGGTGGTCGTAGAGCCGCCGCCCCAGTTCGGCCGGCGCCGCGCCGCTGAAGCTGGGGCGGTTGCCGCCGCCGACGTCGGCGGCCAGCGTGAACTGCGAGACGATCAGCAGGCCACCGCCGATGTCCTGCACGCTCTGGTTCATCTTGCCCTCGGTGTCACCGAAGACGCGCAGCTTCAGCACCTTGGCCAGCAGCTTGTCCGCCTGGGCCTCGCTGTCGCCGGGTTCGGCGCAGACCAGCATCAACAGGCCCGGCCCGATCGCGCCCACCACCTGCGCGTCCACCTCGACGCGCGCCTCGCTCACCCGTTGCAGTATCGCGATCACAGCTGAGAGTCCTCCACTTCGTTGAAATGCGCTTCCATGTCCAGCGGCAGCAGCTGGATGCTGGCGCGCAGCCCCGGCACCGCGCTCATCAGCGCCTGCTCCACCGCGCCGCGCAGCGCCGCCGCGCGGCCCAGGCTCCAGCCGGCCGGCATGTGCATATGCAGGTCGACGAAGCGGCGCCGGCCGGAGTTGCGGCTGGCCACATGATCGAAGCGTATCGTGTTCGGCTGGGCGAAGCCGTCCAGCACGGTCTGGATGCGGGCCAGCGTGTCGGCGTCCAGGGCCTCGTCCATCAGCCCCTGGGAGGAGCGCCAGACCAGGTGGCTGCCCTCGCGCAGGATGTTCAGCGCCACCAGCAGCGCCAGCAGCGGGTCCAGCCACAGCCAGCCGGTGGCCCAGACGCCCAGCAGGCCCAGCATCACGCCGACCGAGGTCCAGACATCGGTGAACAGGTGGCGCGCATCGGCCTCCAGCGCCATCGAGCGGTGCCGGCGCGCATTGCGCAGCATGGCCCAGGCCAGGCTGCCGTTCATCAGCGTGCTGAGCAGGGTCAGCGCCAGGCCCAGGTCCAGCCCCTGCAGCGGCTGCGGCGCGAGGAAGCGCTGCACGGCCGCCCAGGCGATGCCCAGCGCGGCGGCGATGATCAGCACGCCCTCGAAACCGCTGGAGAAATATTCGGCCTTGTGGTGGCCATAGGGGTGGTCCTGGTCGGGCGGGCGCGCCGCGATCGTCACCATCGCCAGCGCGAACAGCGCGCCGGCCAGATTGACGAAGGACTCCAGCGCATCGGCGGCCAGGCTGACCGAGCCGGTCCACCACCAGGCCCCGGTCTTCATCGCGATGGTGGCCAGGGCCACGGCCACCGACAGCTTCAGATAGGCGCTCACTTGCATGCGCGGATTGTCGGCCCCCGACCCCTACAATCATTTGCAGCTTCCCAACATCCTCCTCCATCCACGCCATGAAGACCGAGCCCGCCGCCCACACCACCGACGTTGCGCACATCGCTCCGCGCGAGAAGGCCGAGATCCTGTCGCAGGCCCTGCCCTATATCCGCAAGTTCCACGGCAAGACCATCGTCATCAAGTACGGCGGCAATGCGATGACCGATCCGGCCCTGCAGCAGGACTTCGCCGAGGACGTGGTGCTGTTGAAGCTGGTGGGCCTGAACCCGGTGGTGGTGCATGGCGGCGGCCCGCAGATCGAAGACGCGCTGAACAAGCTGGGCAAGAAGGGCCATTTCATCCAGGGCATGCGGGTCACCGACGAGGAGACCATGAGCGTCGTGGAATGGGTGCTGGCCGGCGAGGTGCAGCAGGACATCGTGGGCCTGATCAATGTGGCCGGCGGCAAGGCGGTGGGCCTGACCGGCCGCGACGGCGGCATGATCCGCGCCAAGAAGCTGAAGATGGTGGACAAGGACGATCCGGCCAAGGAACATGATGTGGGCCAGGTCGGCGACATCGTCGCGATCGACCCCAGCGTCGTGAAGGCGCTGCAGGACGACCAGTTCATCCCGGTGGTCAGCCCGATCGGCTTCGGCGAGGACAACGAGAGCTACAACATCAATGCCGACGTGGTGGCCGGCAAGCTGGCCGAGGTGCTGAAGGCCGAGAAGCTGGTGCTGCTGACCAACACGCCCGGCGTGCTGGACAAGCAGGGCCAGCTGCTGACCGACCTGTCGGCCCGCGAGATCGATGCGCTCTTCGCCGACGGCACGCTGTCGGGCGGCATGCTGCCCAAGATCGCCTCGGCACTGGACGCCGCGCGCAACGGCGTCAAGGCGGTGCACATCATCGACGGCCGGGTGCCGCACGCGATGCTGCTGGAGATTCTTTCGGACCAGGCCTACGGGACGATGATCCGCTCGCATTGAAGGCCCACCCCCTACGGCCCGCGGCCGCCCCTCAAGGGGTGCAGGACCGGCGGAGCCGGATCCTCGGGTGCCGCTCGGGAAGTCTGTGCGGAGGCCGCGTGACGTGAAAGCATCCTCGCGCACCATCTGGCTCTTCGACCTGGACAACACGGTCCACAACGCCTCGCACCATGTGTTCGGGGCGCTGAACGTGGCGATGACGGACTACATCGTCCGCCATCTGGGCGTGGAACGCGCCGAGGCGAACCGGCTGCGCGGTCTGTACTGGGCGCGCTATGGCGCCACCCTGCTGGGCCTGGTGCGCCATCATGGCGTGCGGGTCGAGCATTTCCTGGCCGAGACCCATGCGCTGCCGGGCCTGGAAGCCCTGGTGCACAGCCATGCGCATGATCTGGCGGCGCTCAAGCGCCTGCCGGGCCGCAAGATCCTGCTGACCAATGCACCGGCCGCCTACGCCCGGCGGGTGCTGGGCGCGCTGGGCCTCTCCCGGCGGTTCGAGCGGGTGATCGGCTTCGAGGCCATGCGCATGTTCGGCCAGCACCGGCCGAAACCCGACACGCGCATGCTGCGCTGGGTGGCGGCGCGCCACCGCCTGCCGCTGCAGCGCTGCGTGCTGGTGGAAGACACCCTGGTGCATCAGAAGGCGGCGCGCTCGGTGGGCATGGGCACGGTCTGGATGCAGCGCTGGGTGGGCCGGCATGGCCCCGAGGCAGGCACCCGGCTGAAACGCCGGCCGGCCTATGTGGACCGGCGAGTCGCCAGCCTGGGCCAGTTGCTGCGACGCTGAGGCCGCGCCTGCCCGAGCCCGCCGGGTCCGGCAATCCCAAGAATGGCGTCGTGCCAGGGCGGCATATCCTCTGCCTCGGGGGGAGCGGCCGCTTGTCGCTCACAAAGGGGGCAAGCAGAATCGGTGCGTCCATCGCCCGTCACAGGTTTGCCACCGATATGCCCGATTTCTCCGTGCTGATCGTCGAGGATCAGGCCAGATTCCGCGATGCTTTCCAGCTCGCGCTGGCCAGCGTTCCCGATATCGAACTGCTGGGCATCGCACCCGACCTGCCGCAGGGCCGCAAGCTGTTCGACCAGACCCAGCCCGATGTGCTGCTGGTCGACCTGGACCTGCCCGGCGGCAGCGGCATCGAGCTGATACGCCATGCGGCCCAGACCCGGCCGTCCTGCGACGTGATGGTGATCTCGGTCTTCGGCGACGAGCAGCATGTGCTGTCCAGCATCGAGGCCGGCGCCACCGGCTATCTGCTGAAGGACTCGCTGGCCCTCGATCTGGCCGGCCAGCTGCGCACCCTGCGCTCGGGCGGCAGCCCGATCAGCCCGGTGATCGCGCGGCGCCTGCTGCTGCGGCTGGCGCCCGGCGCGGGCGGCGTGCAGCAGACGCCGCCGCTGGAGGACGAATCGGCGGTGGCTTTGTCCGAGCAGGAGTCGCGTGTGCTGCACCTGGCGGCCAAGGGTTTCACCTTCGACGAGATCGCGCAGTTCATGCAGGTCTCGCCACATACCGTGATGACCTATGTGAAGCGCACCTACCGCAAGCTGCAGGTGCGCTCCAAGGTCGAAGCCATCTACGAGGCACGCAGGCTGGGCTGGTTGCGTGATTAGGCAAGAGCGGTAACGGGCTGTGCCAGAATGGCCCGCACAGCCTCGCTTCCAATCCCACCCGATGCACGCCGCCTCCCCCGCAGATACACCGGACGTTGCCCCCAGCGAGGCTCCGCGCAAGCGCCCGCGACCGGGCGAACGCCGCGTGCAGATCCTGCAGACCCTGGCGGGCATGCTGGAGCAGCCCGGCTCCGAGCGCATCACCACCGCGGCCCTGGCCGCCAAGCTGGAAGTGAGCGAGGCGGCGCTGTACCGTCACTTCGCCAGCAAGGCGCAGATGTTCGAGGGACTGATCGAGTTCATCGAGAGCAGCATCTTCACCCTGGTCAACCAGATTGCCGAGCGCGAGGGGTCGGGTCTTGCCCAGGCGCAGAAGATCGTCTCGGTGCTCCTGCAGTTCGGCGAACGCAATCCCGGCATGACCCGCGTGATGGTGGGCGACGCCCTGGTCTACGAGAACGAGCGCCTGGTGGCGCGCATGAATCAGTTCTTCGACCGCATCGAGGGCGCGCTGCGCCAGGCCCTGCGCCAGGCCGCGGAGGCCGCCGGTTCGTCCACGCCGACGGTGGAGGCCAATGCCCAGGCTTCGGTGCTGATCAGCTTCGTGATCGGCCGGCTGCAGCGCTATGCGCGCTCGGGCTTCAAGCGCCTGCCCAGCGAACAGCTGGAGGCAGCGCTGCGCATGCTGGCCGGCTGAGGCCGCTGGGCGCCGGTTCAGTCGGCGCCCAGCAGTTGCAAGCTCAGCGGCAGCGCTTCCTCGTAGCGCTGGTCGGGGCTCAGCGGCGCGGCCGAGTCTTGCGCGGGCAGGGCCCGCAGCCAGGGGGCCAGGGCCTCGGCGAGCCGGCTCAAGGGCAGCAGCTGCGGCGGGCCCGCGGCGTCGCTGGCGAGCGCGATGCCGATCCAGCGGCCGGCCATGTCGAACACCGGTCCGCCCTGCACGCCCTTTGGCAGGCCGATGCCCAGCGCCTGCCGGCCGCGAGCGTCCATCCGGCCCAGGAAGCCGCTGTGCATCGCCGGCCAAGCCGGACGGCCCGCCGGGTCGGACGGATGGGCGATCACGCTGGCGGGGCTGCCGGCGAAGGCATCGCGCGGCGCGCGGCGCGGCTGTGCCGGAGCCGCCGCCAGGGGCTGCTCGAGCCGCAGCAGGGCCAGGCCTGCGGCGTCCAGGGCCTGCTCCAGTTGGGCCGGGCTGGCGGCCCCCAGGCCGTTGCGCACCCACAGGCGCGCGGTGGCGCGGGCCGCCGGCAGCGGCACCAGGGCCAGCCGGCCGGCGTCGAGCAGCAGGCCGCTGGACAGGGCGCGAGCATGGGCCGGCGGTGCCGCGCCATGGGGCAGCGGGCCGGGGCGTACCGCTGCCGGTGCGAGCTCGGTCTCGGCCGGTGCCTCGGCCTGCAACCTGGTCAATTGGGCGCGCAGCGCCGCCAGCAGCGGATCGGTGGGCCGGCGCTGCAGTCCCTCATCAAGCAGGGCCGCGGCCGGCCCCGCCTGTTCGCCGAGCGCCAGCAGCCAGGCATACAGTGCCAGCGCGCGCGGCTCCTGCTGGTGGGCGCTGGCGGTGTGCGATGCAAAGGCGAGCGCGCGCCGGTAGTCGCCGCGCTGCAGTTGGGCCTGCACCAGCAGCATCTCGGTGTCCGCGGCATGGCCGAGCGCCGCCGCGGCCTCCAGCTGCTGCTGCGCCGCGTCGGTGTCGCCGGCGCGCAGCCGCTGCTCGGCGCTGCGCAGCAGATCCTGGCGCTGCGCCTCCTGCTCGGGCGTCGCGACGGCGGCCGCGCGCCGCTGCAACAGCAGCTTCAGGTCGCGCGGCGGCTCGGCCGACGGCGGGACCGGCCGGGCCTGGAGGGCGCCGCCCAGGCCCGACAGCAGGGCTGCTGCTGCTAGGGCGCGCCGTGTCGCTGCGCGCATCAGGGCAGCCGGGTGATGCGTGGCTTCGCCAGCAGCGGGCTGGCCGGGTCGTAAGCCATGGCCGGCGCCTTGTAGCCGCCCAGGTAGGCGACCAGCGCGTCGATGTCCTGGGCCCCGCCGAGCGGATTGGCGCCGCCCAGCAGCACGCTGAAGCCGTCGCCGCCGGTGGCCATGAAGTTGTTGACCGTCACGCGGTAGGTCTTGGCGGGGTTCTGCACCACACCGCCGATCACCAGCTGCTCGGTCGGGCCGCTGACCGCTGGCGGCACGCTGCCGAGATCGGTGGGGGTGAAGGCGACGTTGACGATCTTGCCGCAGGCCGGCGCCGAGGGGCTCCAGGAGTAGCTGAAGCCATTGGAGACCTGCATGATGCGCTGCGCGGTCTGGCCCATGCAGCCCGGGAACTGCTGCTCCAGCAGGTCCTTGATCTGCTGCGCGCTCAGCGTCAGCGTGACCAGGCTGTTGCCGAAGGGCTGGACCGTGAAGGCATCGCCATAGGTCAGCGCATAGGGATAGCCGGCCGCGGCCGGCTTGACGAAGCCGGGGTTGCGCACGCCGCCGGCATTCATGAAGGCGATCACCGCGCCGCCCAGGCCGGGGGGCTGGGTGGCCTGCAGCTGGGCATCGGCGATCAGGTCGCCGGCGGCCATCTCGCCGGCCGCGTTGGCCGCGTTGCTGGCGTCGGCCGTCAGGGTTGCGATCACCTGGCCGGCCAGCGGGGCCACCGCGGCCTTGTAGGCGGCGACGATGTTTTTGACCTCGGGGTTGGCGTTGATCCAATCGGTTGCGGCCGTCTGGCCGCGGTCGACCAGGCGGTTGGTCGGGCTGACCTCGACGATGTCGCGGCTGGCCGGGTCGATCTTCAGATCGATCTCGGTCAGCACCCGGCCGAAGGCGCTGGAGCTGGTGACCGGCACCAGGCGGCCGGCCTTGTTGGGCAGGCCGGTCGGGCGCAGCGTGTTGCCGTTGTCGTTGGTGTTCTTCGAGCAGTTGTAGGCGGCATGGGTATGGCCGCTGACCACCAGGTCCACCGCGTTGTCCAGGCGCGCGACGATGCCGGCGATGTCGCTGGCGGCGCCGCCGGTGGTGCGCAGATCGTTCAGGCAGCCGTTGATGTCCTGGTTGTTGGTGCCGCCCGGCGCGGCCGGGTTCTGGAAGCCGCCCTGGTGAACCAGCACGACGATGGCCTCGATGCCCTGGGCGCGCAGCCGCGGCACCAGGGCGTTGACCGTGTCGGCCTCGTCCTGGAAGCTCAGGCCGGCCACGCCGGTCGGGGTGACGATGCCGGGCGTGCCCTTCAGCGTCATGCCGATGAAGGCCAGCTTTACGCCGCCGAAGCTCTTGACGCCATAGGCCGGCAGCAGCGGCCGGCTGGTGGCGGTCTCGATCACATTGGCGGACAGCCACTTGAATCGAGCGCCGTCAAAGGTGCCGGGCGCCGAGGAGCCGAAGCCCTTGCAGCTGTTCGGCACGGGCGCGCCGCCCAGCAGCTTGCAGCCGCCGGACTGCAGGCGGCGCAGCTCATCCTTGCCCTTGTCGAACTCGTGGTTGCCCACGGACGAGAAATCCAGGCCGATCTTGTTGAGCGTTTCGACGGCCGGCTCGTCGAAGAACAGCGAGGAGACCAGGGGTGTGGCGCCGATCAGGTCGCCGCCGCCGACCACGACGGTGTTCGGATTGGCGGTGCGCATCTGCGCGATATAGGCCGCCAGGTACTCGGCGCCGCCGACCGCGGGACGCTGGGCCGCGGGCACCGCGGTGTTCTGGCCGAAGGTGCCGGGCGACTCGAGCGTGCCGTGGTAGTCGTTGAAGCCGACGATCTTGACGCTGATCGGGGCCGGCGCGGCCGCCCAGGCCGGCGCGCCGAGGCCGCAGGCGAGGGCCAGGACGAGAGGACGAAGAAGAACTGGCATCGGGTGCTCCTGTGAGGCTGTGAGGCGGGGGCGGGGGCGGATCAGCGCGGTTCGGCGCGCGGGCCGCGGCGGCGCTGCAACCCGGCCAGCAGCGCCAGGCCCGCCAGCAGCGTGGCGGCGCCAGCGGGTTCGGGCACCGCCGAGACCTGCAGGCGCAGGCCGCCGAAGCTGCTGTTCAGCGCCTGGCCGTCCAGCGTGGTGGAGGCGATCAACTCGCCGCTGATCAGGTGGCTGCCGGCGCCCAGCACGAAGGTGGCGCGGCTGAAGGCGGCGTCGGCCAGGGCCGCATCGAAGCTGAACTGGATCGCGCCGGTGGCATCGCCGTTCAGGGCGGTGCCGCTCTGGCCGATCAGCGCGCCGAAGTCGCGCAGCGCGTAGCGGTCGCCGGAGAAGCCGGCATCCACCACGGTCAGCAGGCCCTGGTGGCCGGCCGGGATCTCGAAGCCGAAGGTCAGGGGGCTGCCGTCCACCTCCTGCCAGCCGAACTCGTAGGGCGGCAGGTTGGCGTCGACCGTGAACTCGGCCCAGCTGCCATCGGCGGCGAGCACTTGGGTGGCGGCTTGGGCAGGGCTCAGCAGGGCGCTGAGGCCCAGCAGGGCGGCAAGAAGGTGAGGGCGCATGGTGGATTTCCTGATGGCGATGGGCGATTGGCGACCGGAACTGCGTCATGGAAGATGCCTCGGGGCGATGACCGTGCTGTGAAGCGCTTGGCCGGTATCCAGGGGGTCAAACGGACTATGGCGGCGGCCCCGCTACACTGGGCCGCCACGGAGATGACGACGACCATGGCAGAACCCATTCCCGCCCTGATGGAGCGCGCCGAGGCCCTGATGGGCCGGCTCGAGGCCTTGCTCTGCCCGACCCTGGCCGCGCCGGACTGGCTGGCCTCCAATGCCTTTCGTGCGCGCCGGCGTGCCGGCCGCCTGTTGCTGGAACCGGTGCGCCATGTGGCGACCATCCGCCTGGCCGACCTGAAGGAGGTTGAAGCGCAGAAGGAAAAGCTGCTGCGCAACACCGAGCAGTTCGTCGCCGGCCGCCCGGCCAACAATGTGCTGCTGACCGGGGCGCGCGGCACGGGCAAGAGTTCGCTGATCAAGGCGGTGCTCAACGAGTTCGCCGCGCGCGGTCTGCGCCTGATCGAGGTGGACAAGAGCGATCTGGTCGACCTGCCGGATCTGGTGGACCTGGTGGCCGGCCGGCCCGAGCGCTTCATCATCTTCTGCGACGACCTCAGCTTCGACGAGGGCGAGCTGGGCTACAAGGCGCTGAAGTCCATGCTCGACGGCTCGGTGGCGGCGTCCAGCGACAACGTGCTGATCTACGCCACCAGCAACCGCCGCCACCTGCTGCCCGAGCAGATGAAGGACAACCTGGCCGTCAAGTACGACGAGAACGGCGAACTGCATCCCGGCGAGGCGATCGAGGAGAAGATCTCGCTGTCGGAGCGCTTCGGCCTCTGGGTCAGCTTCTATCCCTTCGGCCAGCAGGAATACCTGGAGATCTGCGCGCAATGGCTGCGCTTCTATGGCCTCGCCGAGGAGCGCATCGCCGCGGCGCGCCAGCCGGCCCTGGTCTGGGCGCTGGAGCGCGGCTCGCGCTCGGGCCGGGTGGCTTTCCAGTTCGCGCGCGACCTGGCCGGGCGCGGTCAGGCCGAGGCGCTGCCGGCGAACACCATCCATGGCGACGCGCCGGAGGGCCTGGACAATGTCTGAGGCGCAAGCGGAGCGGGTGCCCGTCGACGTGGCCGTCGGCGTGCTGGTCGAGCGCGACGGCGCGGGCAGGGAGGGGCGCTTCCTGCTGACCTCGCGGCCCGAGGGCAAGGTCTATGCCGGCTACTGGGAGTTTCCGGGCGGCAAGCTGGAGGCCGGCGAGTCGGTCGAGCAGGCCCTGAAGCGCGAGCTGCACGAGGAGCTGGGCATCACGATTGCTGCGGCCCACCCCTGGAAGATCGAGATGATGGACTATCCCCACGCCCGGGTGCGCCTGCATTTCTGCAAGGTGTTCGAGTGGAGCGGCGAATTCGAGATGCGCGAGCAGCAGAGCATGGCCTGGGAAAGCCTGCCGGTGCAGCAGCGGCCGGTGCTGCCCGGCACCATCCCGGTGCTGCAATGGTTCGCGGCCGAGAGGGCCCACGAAGGCCCTACCCACGTCGGCTGAGTACACTGGCGGCATGGAATGGCTGGATCAGATCAAGTGGGACCGCGACGGCCTGGTGCCGGTGATCGCGCAGGAGCGCGACACGGGCGATGTGCTGATGTTCGCGTGGATGAACCGCGAGGCCCTGGCGCGCACCGCCGAACTGGGCCAGGCGGTCTACTGGAGCCGCTCGCGCGCCAGGCTTTGGCACAAGGGCGAGGAATCCGGCCATCTGCAGATCGTCCATGAACTGCGCATGGACTGCGACAACGACGTGCTGCTGCTGAAGATCACCCAGCTCGGCCATGAACCCGGTAAACCCGGAATAGCCTGCCACACCGGCCGCCACAGCTGCTTCTTCCAGCGCTACGAGAACGGCGTCTGGCACGCGGTCGAGCCGGTGCTGAAGAATCCCGAGAGCATCTACAAATGAGCGACAGCAACGATGTGCTGGCCCGCGTGGCCGCCGTGATCGAGTCGCGCAAGCCCGCGGCGGGCGGCGATGCCCAGGCCAGCTATGTGGCCAAGCTCTTCGGCAAGGGCACCGACGCCATCCTGAAGAAGGTGGGCGAGGAGGCCACCGAGCTGGTGATGGCCGCCAAGGACGGCGACGTGCAGAAGATCGTCTACGAGACCGCCGACCTGTGGTTCCATTCGATGATCGCGCTGGCCCAGTTCGGGCTCGGGCCGGCCGATGTGATCGCCGAGCTGGCGCGGCGCGAGGGCCTGTCCGGTCTGCAGGAGTTCGCCCAACGTCCCGAGAATCGCGGAGGCTGATGCCATGAACGAGACCGCGGTGGAAACAGGGGTGCTGGACCCGGCGCGCGCGGCCGGCCTGCGCTCGATCGGCCTGGTCAGCTATGTGCTGCACGCCATCGTGGCCGTCGGCGCGCTGCTGCCCGGCGTGCAGGCCAGCGTGCTGCTGCTGATCGTGGCCGTCGTCATCGACCTGGTGAAGCGCGACGAGGCCGCCGGTACCTGGCAGGCCAGCCATTTTTCCTGGCGGCTGCGCAGCGTGGCCTGGGCGGGGCTGGCCTATGTGCTGACCTTTCCGCTGTTCTTCCTGTTCTTCGTGCCGGGCTGGATCGCCTGGTGCCTGATCTCGATCTGGTTCCTCTACCGCATCGTGCGCGGCTGGACCACGATGAACGCCAACCAAGCCATGCCCATCTGACATGTCGCAACACGACCCCAACTGCGTTTTCTGCAAGATCATCGCCGGCCAGATTCCCTCGAAGAAGGTCTACGAGGACGAGGAACTGCTGGTCTTCCACGACATCCATCCCTGGGCGCCGGTGCATATCCTGCTGATTCCCAAGCTGCACATTCCCAGCATGGTCGAGGTCCGGCCCGAGCATGCGGCCCTGCTGGGCAAGATGAGCGTGCTGGCACCGCGGCTGATGCGGGAGTTGGGTGTGACCAACGGTTTCCGCACCCTGATCAACACCGGCCCGGATGGCGGGCAGGAGGTCTACCACCTGCACATGCATGCGATAGGCGGCCCGCGCCCTTGGCTCAAGGGCTGAGTCCGGGGTGACCCCAGGCAGAGAATTGTCATGCATGCCCCCTAGAATGGGGGCTTCGTTTCCAGGAGAAAACTATGGGTTCGTTCAGCATTTGGCACTGGCTTATCGTGCTGGTGGTGGTGGTGCTGATCTTCGGTACCAAGAAGCTCAAGAACGTCGGCTCCGATCTGGGTTCGGCGGTCAAGGGTTTCAAGGACGGCATGAAGGACGGCGGCAGCAGCGATGCGCCCGTCGCGCCGACGCAGCAGGTCACCAGCAACAAGACCGCCGACAGCAATACCGTCGACGTCGAGGCCAAGACGAAGTCCTGAGAGAAGCCACGGCTGCCTGAATGATTGATTTCGGCTTCGACAAGCTGGCCCTGATCGGCGCCGTGGCGCTGATCGTGATCGGCCCCGAGCGCCTGCCGCGCGTGGCCCGCACCGTGGGCCATCTGCTGGGCAAGGCGCAGCGCTATGTGGCCGATGTCAAGGCCGAGGTGAACCGCTCCATCGAGCTCGAGGAGCTCAAGAAGATGAAGACCCATGTCGAGGACTCGGTTCGCGACATGGAACAGACGGTGCACAAGGAATTCAGCGAGGCCGGTCAGGCCTTCGAACAGAACTGGAACGAGGCCACGGCCGGCCTGGATGGCCGTGGCAGCAGTGACGGCTACGACAGCACGCCGCTGGCCCTACCGCCGGGCTACCAAGCTCCCAAAAAGAACTGGCGTCTCAAGCGCGGCGCGACCCCGCAGTGGTACAAGCAGCGCGAGGGCGTGCGTCGCCATGTGCAGTCCGGTGCCGCGCGGGTGGCGCGCTTTCGCCCGCCCCGCCGACCCGCCCCATGAGCGACTCCCCCAAGCCCGACGACGAACTCGCCGGCACCGAGCAGCCCTTCGTCTCGCACCTGATCGAGTTGCGCGACCGCCTGATCCGGGCGGCGATCGCGATCGCGGTGTGCTTCGGTGTGCTGGCCCTCTATCCCGGCCCGGCCCATCTCTACGACATGCTGGCGGCACCCCTGGTCGCGCACCTGCCCAAGGGCTCGACCCTGATCGCCACCAATGTGATCTCGCCCTTCCTGGTGCCGCTGAAGATCACGCTGCTGGCCGCCTTCATGGCGGCGCTGCCGGTGGTGCTCTACCAGGTCTGGGCCTTCGTGGCGCCGGGCCTGTACTCGCACGAGAAGAAGCTGGTGCTGCCGCTGGTGGTCTCCAGCACCCTGCTGTTCTTCGTCGGCGTGGCCTTCTGCTACTTTTTCGTGTTCGGCCAGGTGTTCAAGTTCATCCAGAGCTTTGCGCCCAAGAGCATCACCGCCGCGCCCGACATCGAGGCCTATCTGAGTTTCGTGATGAGCATGTTCATCGCCTTCGGCGCGGCCTTCGAGGTGCCGGTGGTGGTGGTGGTGCTGGCGCGCATGGGCCTGGTCAGCATCGAGAAGCTGCGCGAGTTCCGCGGCTACTTCATCGTGCTGGCCTTCATCATCGCCGCCGTGATCACGCCGCCCGACGTGGTGTCGCAGCTGGCGCTGGCGATCCCGATGTGCCTGCTCTACGAGGCCGGCATCTGGGCCGCCGGCCTGTTCATCCGCTACTCCAAGGCGCCGGACGCCGACGAGACTCCGTCCACCCCCGTCTGATCGAACCGCGTTGACCAGCGCCTCGGTTTACTCCTGCGCCGGCTGGAGTGGCCGCTGGCCGATCAGCAGCTGGAAGTCGAGCGCCTGCTTGCCGCGCTGCACCTTGATCTCGGCGTTCGACTGCGGCTTCAGGGCCGCGACCGCCGCCAGCAGGTCGGACGGCGACTGCACGGTCGTCCCGCCCACGCGGGTCACCACGTCGCCGGGCTTGATGCCGGCCTTGGCCGCCGGCGCATCGACCACCACACCGCTGATCAGCACGCCCTCGCTGACGCCGAGCTTGAAGGCATCGACGAACTCGGGCGTCAGCTCGCGCGTCTGCACGCCGATCCAGCCGCGTGCCACCCGGCCCTCGGCCACCAGGGCCTGCATCACCTGGCGCGCGGTGCCGACCGGGATCGCAAAGCCGATCCCCAGGCTGCCGCCGCTGCGCGAGAAGATCGCGGTGTTGATGCCCACCAGCCGGCCCTGATCGTCCACCAGGGCGCCGCCCGAGTTGCCGGGGTTGATCGCGGCGTCGGTCTGGATGAAGTTCTCGAAGGTGTTGATGCCGAGCTGGTTGCGGCCCAGCGCACTGACGATGCCGGAGGTGACGGTCTGGCCGACGTTGAAGGGATTGCCGATGGCCAGCACCGCATCGCCCACCTGCAGGGCCTCGGCGTCGCCCAGCGCGATCGCCGGCAGCTGCTTGAGCTCGATCTTCAGCACCGCCACATCGGTTTCGGGATCGGTGCCCACCAGCTGCGCCTTGGCTTGGCGGCCGTCGGCCAGCCGCACCTCGATCTCGGCCGCGCCGGCCACCACATGGCTGTTGGTCAGCAGATAGCCGTCGGTGGAGACGATCACGCCCGAGCCCAGGCCGAACTGCGGACCGTCGTCGCCGTCCTCGCGCTGGCGCAGGCCGCGGTGGAAGCGCAGCCAGGGGTCGTCCCCGCGCGCGCTGCGCGGCGGCGCCTTGCTGGCCGTGATGCTGACCACCGCCGGCGCGGCGCGGCGCGCGGCCAGGCGGTAGCCGCCGGGGGCCGCGCCGCCCGCGGGAGCGTCCAGCAGGGCGGGCTGCGGGCCGCTGGCCGCCGGCGCCCGCGCTGCCAGCACCAGGGGCGGCAGCAGGGCGGAGCGCTCGCGCGGCAGCCATTCGGGCTTGAGCGTGGCCACGACGAACAGCAGGGCCAGGCCCACCGTCACCGCCTGGGAGAAAATCAGCCAAATCCTGCGCACCACCACTCCTCGCCATGCCCCACCGCACCGACATCGACCGCTACCTCGGCCAACTGCTGGACGTGGGGCGTTTCAAGGATTATGGGCCGAACGGTCTGCAGGTGGAGGGGCGCGAACGCATCGGCCACCTCGTCTGCGGTGTCACCGCCAGCCTGGCGCTGATCGACGCGGCGATCGCCGCCCGGGCCGACGCCATCCTGGTGCACCACGGCCTGTTCTGGCGCGGCCAGGACGGCCGCGTCACCGGCTGGATGAAGCAGCGCCTGCAGCGGCTGCTGCAGCATGACATCAGCCTGTTCGCCTACCACCTGCCGCTGGATGCGCATCCGGAACTGGGCAATAACGCGCAGCTGGGGCGACTCCTGGGCTGGGCGGCCGACCAGCGTTTCGGCGATCAGGACCTGGGCTTTGCCGGGGCGCTGCCGGCGCCCACCGATCTGGCCGTCCTGGCGGCCCTGATGCGCGAGCGCCTGGGGCGCGAGCTCGTCGTGGTGCCGGGCGACGGCCGGGTGCTGCGACGCGTGGCCTGGTGCACAGGCGGCGCCCAGGGCTTTTTCGAGGCCGCGATCGCGGCCGGTGCCGATGTCTTCGTGACCGGCGAGATCTCCGAACCGCAGGCTCATTACGCCGCCGAGACCGGCGTGGCCTTCATCGCCGCCGGCCACCATGCGACCGAGCGTTACGGTGTGCAGGCCCTGGCCGCACGCCTGGCGGCCGACCACCCCGGCCTGAGCCAGCAGTTCATCGACATCGCCAATCCCGCATGAACAAGAGACTTCTTCTCACGATGGGCGATGCCTGCGGCATCGGCCCCGAAATCGCGGTGGCCGCCTGGGCGGCCGAGGCGCGCGGCGATCTGTGCCTGGTGGGCGACGCGCAGCTGCTGCGCCGCGCGCTGGCGCAGCGCGGCCTGGCCCTGCCGCTGGCCCGGCTGGACGCGCCGGACGAGGCGGTGCCGCCCGGCTGCCTGCCGGTCTGGCAGCCGGCGGGCCTGCCGGCCGATCTGGCGGACTGCCCGCCGGGGCGCATCGACGCGCGCGCGGGGCGCGCCGCGGCGCTGTGCATCGAGGCCGCGGTGGGCGCCATCCAGGCCGGCCGGGCGGCGGGCCTGGTGACCGCGCCGATCCACAAGGAGGCCCTGCACGCGGCCGGCGTCGGCTACCCCGGTCACACCGAGATGCTGCAGGCCCTGGCGGCCCGCGCCGGCGAAGCCCCGCCGCCGGTGCGCATGATGCTGGCCAACGAGGAGCTGCGCACGGTGCTGGTGACCATCCATGTGGCCCTGCGCGAGGCGATCGACTTGCTCAGCACCGAGCGGGTGCTACAGACCATCCGCATCAGCGACGCGGCGCTGCGGCGCTTCGGCATCGCGGCGCCGCGCATCGCGGTGGCGGGTCTGAATCCGCATGCCGGCGAGGGCGGGCTGTTCGGGCGCGAGGAGATCGAGATCATCGCGCCGGCCGTGCGGCTGGCGCAGGCCGAGGGCATCGCCGCCAGCGGCCCTTACGCGCCGGACACGGTCTTCATGCGCGCGCGCAACACCGACCGGCATCCCGGCGAGTTCGACCTGGTGGTCGCGATGACGCATGACCATGGCCTGATCCCGGTGAAGTACCTCGGGGTGGAGGAGGGCGTCAACGTGACGCTGGGCCTGCCCTTCGTGCGCACCAGCCCGGACCATGGCACGGCCTTCGACATTGCCGGCCGCGGGCTGGCCGATGCGTCCAGCATGCGGGCCGCCATCCGCATGGCGCGCCGGCTGCTGGGCGGCTGAGGCCGGCTCAGGTCCTGGCGGCGCCCAGTTCCGCCAGCTGCTTGCGCGTGCGCGCCGTGGCGCGCTCCAGCAGGTAGGCGTTCTCGAAGGCGCGCAGGCGGCCCGCCTCGCACAGGCGGCGCAGCATGCGGGCGGTCATGGTCACCGTTTCCTGGTGCTTCAGGCCATAGGTGAAGATGAAGAAGCCGCGGCCGCCGCTGATATGGGCCAGGCGCATCTTGCGCCAGCTGTCGCCGGTGTTCATCTGGTAGGCGAAGCCCAGCTGCAGATGCTCGAGCAGCAGCTCGCCCTCGCTGGGCTCGGGGGCCTCGGCGACCGGCAGGCCTTCGATGCTGATGTCGGCCGCGGCCAGCGGGGGCTCGGCACTGAGGTCGATGTCGAGCGGGCCGTTCCAGTCGATCTTGGCCTCCTGCACCAGGCCCAGGCGCTTGGCCTCGTCGGCCGACAGGCGCTGGTCCAGCTCCTGCTCGCCCGGCAGGTCGGTCTGGGCATCGGCAGGCAGGTCCTGCTCCTGCGGCGCGGCCACGCCGAACACGCCGTCCAGCTGCTTGGCCAGCAGATTGTGGTCCAGCGGCGACAGGCCCTGGCCCTTCAGCGATTCGGCATGGGCCGGCAGCAGCTCGCCGAAGAAGGTCTTGCGCGAGCCCTCCGGCCAGCCGATCAGGTCCAGCCCCTCGTTGAGCGTGCGCATCAGGCCCGGCAGCTGGGCCAGGAAGGCCTGGCGCTGGGCCGTGCCGCCCTTGGGCTGCACGCTCATCACCAGTTCGCGGCCGGCTTGGCGCATGCGCTGCTCGCGCTCGGCGCCGGCATTGCGGCCCTGCTGGCGCGAGGCCATCACGATGGCCTGGCTCCACACCTGGGACAGGAAGGCGCGCAGGAAGTCCGGCATGTTCACCGGCGTCAGCGCGGCCTGCAGCTGCAGCATGTAGCGCTGCTGCAGGCGCAGATCGGTTTCCTTGCGCTCCACCAGCGCGGCGGCGTTGCCCTGGGCCTGCAGTGCCTGGGCGGCCTGCTCGGCAATGAAGCGCTCCAGCGTGTCGAGCTTGGACTCGTAGACGTCCATGCGCTCGAAATCGCCCATCGCGACCTCGTGCACCAGCTCCCGCACATGGCCCAGGAAGGCGCGGCCCGGGTCCTCGACGAAGTCGTCGTAGGCGCAGGCCAGCGAGGCGATGCGGTTGATGAAGCGGCGCACCGGATGGCGGCGCGAGGAGAAGAACGTGCGGTCGCCCAGGGCGGCGCGCAGCACCGGCAGCTGCAGCCGCGCGATCAGGCGGGCCATCTGCGGCGGCACCTTGGGGTCGGCCAGGATCTGGTCGAACAGGCTGCCGACCACATCGATCACCATGTGGTCGAGCTGGCCGGTGGCGGCCTCGCGCAGTTCCGTGCGGTGCTGGCGGATCAGGTTGGCCGGCAGCGGCGCGACGCCGGCCCAGTTGGAGCCGCCCGGCTCGCCCGGGCCCAGGTTCCAGCTGCCGGCAAAGGTGGTGGGCGCATCGAGCGGCGCATGGCCGCTGGGCAGGAAGGTCAGGCGTCGCAGCAGATCCATCATCTGCGGCTCCACCGCGCCCAGCATGCCGGGCGTCGAGCGGCGCGTGTTGCTGCCGCTCCAGCCGCCGGCCACGCCGCCGCGGCCCGAGGGCAGGGCGCCATGCTGGCTGGCATAGCCGCCGCCCGTGCTGGCCGGCGATTGCGAATGCTGGGAATGCGGCAGGTGCGCCGAATGGGTCGAATGCGCGGCGTGCTGCGAATGCTCCCCGGCGCGCACGCGCAGGTCCTGCGGGCGAAGGCCGCGGCTGCGGAACAACTCGACGATGTCGGCGTAGCAGGCGCGCATCTCCTGCGCCAGCGCACGGGTCATCTCGTCGGTCAGGATCTGGCGCGCCTCGCCGTCCTCGGTCACGGCGTGGATGGCGTCCAGCAGGGCCTGCGCCACCAGCTCGGGGCGCAGCGGATTGCGTTCCAGGCCTTCGCCGTTCAGGCCGAGCAGGTAGGACTCGACCTCACGCAGCTCCCACTCGCTCTGGTGGCCGATGGCCAGGCCGATGCGGTCGGCGGCCACCATCGCGTCGACCTGGTCGTCGTTCATCAGCGAGAGTTCGGTCCAGGCCTTCTTGGCGCCGGCAGCGGCCTCGCCCTTGGGCTTTTGCGCACCGGCCAGCTGGGCGCGCAGGCTTTCGTGGAAGCGCTGGCCGAACAGGGCCTGCTGCCTGCGGAACACGAACTGGGCCGACAGCAGCGCGTCGCGTCGCTTGACCTGGCCGGCCGCCAGCGCCGCCATGCCCATACCCTCGGCGCCGCGTTCGGCGGCCTGCTCGGCCGCCGTGCGGATGCGCTGCAGCGCGGCTTCCAGGTGTGGGTTGATGCGGGTGTCGGGCGGATTCATGGATGGGCGGGCGCGGCTGTGGAGAATACGCCACGGTTTCCTGCGCGCAGTATCGCGCCAAAGCCCGGCGGCGGCCGCCGCGCCCGGGTGCAGCATGACGCCGGGCGCCAAAAAACTGACAGGGCGCCCGGTGTTACCAGCACTTACTTGCGCTGCAGGGCGTCGCGGATCTCGCGCAGCAGCTGCACATCCTCGGGTGTGGCGGGCGCTTCCACAGGGGCGGGTGCCGCCTCATTGAGGCGCTTGATGCGGTTGATCTGCTTGATCATCATGAAGATGATGAAGGCCAGGATGATGAAGTTCAGCAGGATGGTGAGGAAGTTGCCGTAGGCGAACAGCGGCACGCCGGCCTTGGTCAGGCCCTCGTAGGTCAGCGGGCCGGTGTAGCCGGCCGGCGGATTGGACAGCATGAAAAAGTAGTTGCTGAAGTCCAGGCCGCCGACCGCCCGGCCGACCAGGGGCATGATCAGGTCCTTGACCATCGAGTCGACGATCTTGCCGAAGGCGCCGCCGATGATCACGCCGACCGCGAGGTCCACCACGCTGCCCTTGACCGCGAACTCCCTGAATTCGGTCATGAATCCCATACGCGACTCCTTGTGTTGCTGATTTGTTGTCCGGTGCGGGCATTGTGCCCTTGTCGAAGATCAGGAAATCCGGCTAAACCAGGAGGTCTGTGGCGCACACGCGGCGCTGCGGGGCCGGGAGGTGCGAAGCTGTCCGCTAGAATCCCCTGTTGCCCCCGATCAGAAGTCTCGTTTGAGGACCCTCATGAGTGACCAGCAAGTGGACCAAGGCAAGCGCACGTGGCTCATCGCCACCGGATGCGCCGGTGCCGTTGGTGGCGTTGCCACCGCCGTGCCGTTCGTTAGCACCTTCACGCCCTCGGAACGGGCCAAGGCCGCCGGCGCGGCCGTGGAGGTCGATATCAGCAGCCTGAAGCCGGGCGAGAAGCTCACCGTCGAATGGCGCGGCAAGCCGGTGTGGATCGTGCGCCGCACGCCCGAGCAGCTGGAATCGCTGAAGGCTACCGAGTCCCAGCTGGCCGACCCCAAGTCGGACCGCACCGCCTATCCGACGCCGGAATACGCGAAAAACCAGGTGCGTTCGATCAAGCCCGAGCTGTTCGTCGCCGTGGGCATCTGCTCGCACCTGGGCTGCTCGCCCAGCGACAAGTTCCAGACCGGCGCCCAGCCCTCGCTGCCGGACGACTGGCATGGCGGCTTCCTGTGCCCCTGCCACGGCTCGACCTTCGACATGGCCGGCCGGGTCTTCAAGAACAAGCCCGCGCCCGACAACCTCGAGGTGCCGCCCCATATGTACCTGTCCGACACCAAGCTGCTGATTGGTGAAGACAAGAAAGCCTGACGCTAAAGGACAGAGGGTAAGACATGGCTGAATTCAAAGAAGCTCCCGCCGGTGCTCCCTTGGGCACCAAGCTGATGACCTGGGTGGACAACCGCTTCCCGGCCAGCAAGATGTACAAGGAGCATATGTCGGAGTACTACGCTCCGAAGAACCTCAATTGGTGGTACATCTTCGGCTCGCTGGCCCTGCTGGTGCTCGTCATTCAGATCGTCACCGGCATCTTCCTGGTGATGCACTACAAGCCGGATGCGGCGCTGGCCTTCGCCTCGGTGGAGTACATCATGCGCGACGTGCCCTGGGGCTGGCTGGTGCGCTATATGCACTCGACCGGCGCTTCGGCCTTCTTCGTCGTCGTCTACCTGCACATGTTCCGCGGCCTGATCTACGGCTCCTACCGCAAGCCGCGCGAACTGGTCTGGATCTTCGGCTGTGGCATCTTCCTGTGCCTGATGGGCGAGGCCTTCATGGGCTATCTGCTGCCCTGGGGCCAGATGTCCTACTGGGGCGCCCAGGTGATCGTGAACCTGTTCGCGGCCGTGCCCTTCGTCGGCCCGGACCTGGCGCTGCTGATCCGCGGCGACTTCGTGGTCAGCGATGCGACCCTGAACCGCTTCTTCAGCTTCCACGTGATCGCGATCCCGCTGGTGCTCTTGGGCCTGGTGGTGGCGCACATCATCGCGCTGCACGAGGTGGGCTCGAACAACCCGGACGGCGTCGAGATCAAGGGCCCGAAGGCGCCCAAGGATGCCAACGGCCATCCGCTGGACGGCATTCCCTTCCAGCCCTATTACACGGTGCACGACACCTTCGGCGTCGCGCTGTTCCTGATGGTGTTCAGCGCCATCATCTTCTTCGCGCCGGAACTGGGCGGCTACTTCCTGGAGTACAACAACTTCATCCCGGCCGACCCGTTGAAGACGCCCCCGCACATCGCGCCGGTCTGGTACTTCACGCCCTTCTACTCGATGCTGCGCGCGACCACCGACCCGATGGTCAATGTGCTGGTCGGTGTGGTCCTGCTGGGTGCGGTGCTCGGCACGCTGAAGGGCAACTTCTCCGGCAAGGGCAAGATCGCGATGTGGGTGATCGCCCTGGTGGCGGCCGCGCTGTTGAAGGTGTTCGATGCCAAGTTCTGGGGCGTGGTCGTGATGGGCGGCGCGGTCGTGATCCTGTTCTTCCTGCCCTGGCTGGATCACAGCCCGGTCAAGTCGATCCGCTACCGCCCCGAATGGCACAAGTATCTGTATGGCATCTTCGTGGTCTTCTTCCTGGTGTTGGGCTATCTGGGTATCAAGCCGCCGAGCGACATCGGCACCCTGATCGCCCAGGCCGGCACGCTGTTCTATTTCGGCTTCTTCCTGCTGATGCCCTGGTGGAGCAAGCTGGGCACGCCCAAGCCCGTGCCCGACCGTGTGACCTTCCACGCCCACTAAAGCATCGGAGAGCAAAGAATGAAGAAACTCATCGCGACGCTGCTGATCGCTGCCTCGGCGGGCCTGGGCCTGACCGGCGGCGCACAGGCCTCCGGCGGCGGCATCGAATGGGACAAGTTCCCCAGCGAAAAGATGACGGACATGGCGGCGCTGCAGAACGGCGCCAAGCTCTTCGTCAACTACTGCCTGAACTGCCACTCGGCGGCCTTCATGCGCTACAACCGCCTGCGCGACATCGGCCTGAGCGAGGCGCAGATCAAGGGCAACCTGCTGTTCGCCGGCGACAAGGTGGGCGAGACCATGAAGGTCTCGCTGGATCCCAAGCAGGCCAAGGACTGGTTTGGTGCCCTGCCGCCCGACCTGACCGTGATCGCGCGTTCGCGCGCCGACGGCTCCAAGGGCTCGGGCGCCGACTACCTCTACACCTACCTGCGCTCTTATTACCGCGACGAGACCAAGGCGACCGGCTGGAACAATCTGGCCTTCCCGAGCGTGGCGATGCCGCATGCGCTGTGGGAGTTGCAGGGGCAGCGTGCCGCCAAGTTCGCGGAGGAGGCCGACCCGCACGAGCCCAGCAAGAAGGTGCATGTGTTCAAGGGCTATGAGCAGCTGACCCCCGGCACGCTGACGCCGGCCCAGTACGATCAGGCCGTTGGCGATCTGGTGGCCTATCTGCAGTGGATGGGCGAGCCGGCGCAGGGCGAACGCTTCCGCCTGGGCGTGCTGGTGCTGCTGTTCCTGTCCGTGTTCACCCTGTTCGCCTGGCGCTTGAATGCGTCTTTCTGGAAAGACGTGAAATGACCGCCGGCCCGGCCTAGAACTCGTTCTTGACCGGGTACGGACACGCAGTGGGAAGGGCTTCGAGGGCCACCCACTGCGTTTGCTTTTTGACCCTCTGACTCTTCGGGAGCCTGCCGCCATGATGGTGCTTTATTCTGGAACCACCTGCCCCTACTCGCACCGCTGCCGCTTTGTGCTGTTCGAAAAGGGCATGGACTTCGAAATCCGCGATGTGGACCTGTTCGCCAAGCCCGAGGACATCGCGCTGATGAACCCGTACAACGAGGTGCCCATCCTGGTGGAGCGTGACCTCATCCTGTACGAGTCGCACATCATCAACGAGTACATCGACGAGCGTTTCCCGCATCCGCAGCTGATGCCCGGCGATCCGGTGGCGCGCGCCCGCGTGCGTCTGTTCCTGCTCAATTTCGAGAAGGAGCTGTTCGCCCATGTCAACGTGCTGGAAGGCCGTGGCCAGACCGTCAAGGCCACCGACAAGCAACTGGAGAAGGCTCGCTCGCAGATCCGCGATCGCCTGACCCAGCTGGCGCCGATCTTCCTGAAGAACAAGTACATGCTGGGCGACGACTTCTCGATGCTGGACGTCGCGATCGCACCGCTGCTGTGGCGCCTGGACTACTACGGCATCGACATGTCGAAGAACGCGCTGCCGCTCTTGAAATACGCCGAGCGCATCTTCTCGCGCCCGGCCTATATCGAGGCGCTGACGCCGTCCGAGAAGGTGATGCGCAAGTAATAAACTCGGTTCATGGATCACAGCAGCGATGGCGGCTCCGCCAGCACCAACGGCACGTCTACCCGGCCCTATCTGATCAGGGCCCTGCACGACTGGTGCACCGACAACGGCTTCACGCCCTATATCGCGGTCCATGTCGACCGCGCGGTGCAGGTGCCCCAGGAGTACGTCAGCAACAACGAGATCGTGCTGAACGTCGGTTTCGACGCCACCAGCAGCCTGGAACTGGGCAACGAGTTCATCCAGTTCAAGGCCCGCTTCGGCGGGGTGGCGCGCGAGATCATCGTGCCGGTCGATCACGTCGTTGCGATCTATGCGCGCGAGAACGGTCAGGGCATGGCCTTCCCGGCGCCGGCCGCGGCGGGTGAGTCCGCCGTGACGGCGGCAGCGGCGCCGGCCAAGCCGGCCACGCCGCTGCGCGGCTTGCGCCTGGCGGACACCCCGGAGGCGCCGCCCGATGAAGCCGCCGAGCCGGCCGACGGCCCCGATACCGACGGCCCGGCCCCCGGTGGCGGCCGCCCGGCGCTCAAGCGCATCAAGTAGTCTTGAAGAGGGCGCGCAGGAGGGGCTCTTGCCCCTACAATGCGCGCTCGTTCCAAGCCATGCCGGCTTAGCTCAGTTGGTAGAGCAACCGCCTTGTAAGCGGTAGGTCATCAGTTCGAATCCGATAGCCGGCACCATCTCCCTCACCCTGTAGTCTCGATAGCAGCTACTGCGGTTGACTCAAAAATCCTTCCACGACAAGCACTTGCCGCTGTGAAGGCGGCTGGGACCGCAGTCCCAGGCCGTTCAATACCCCTGCAGTCTACTCGGTCAATGTGGGCCAAATCCGCCCAATTGGGACCCCCTTCTCACCAAACGGGCACCAAACGCTCCGCCGGGCCCCTTCTTCCGCCACGGTCGTCGTCGCGCGACTAAACGACATGGATAGACGAACTCCGACAAACGCACGGAGATGTCTATGCAATCCCCGCTCATGACAACGGCTGAAGCCTGCGTCGCGCTCGATGTGAGCTACTCGACCCTGAAACGAATGATTCGCGACGGCGTGCTGCCTCAGCCGCGCCGCATCCACAACTTCCGGCAGCGGTACTTCCTGCGCCAGGAGTTCCTGAAGGCTTGCCGGAAAGCGCTTCGATGACTAGACGGTGTGCGCCGATTTGGCGTGCATCAAAGGTCAAATGTGAAATCAAGTGTTTTGGGAGAGCACCTCGTCCGCGGCCTGGGGCTGATGGCGCGCGGATGCCTCGGCGTCAGCTCATTGGCGCACGACCTGTCCGCTGGCAATGAGAGCGCCGACCAAGCTTCCAGGTCAGGCCGTTGGGTCGTCTCTTCGTTCGTCCATCGTGAGCTGTGGGAGCGGCTGTGCGCGGAGCGACTGCCCCTGGCAGTTCGGCTCGCTGACGTCGCTATGGACGGCGCTGGCAGCCATGTGGTGCTTCAAATGACCGCACCCGGCTGGCTGCATCAAATCGTCCTGCCGCGTGGCGCAGAGGAGGTGCAGCATTGGCTTGAAGAGGTGGCTCAGCAGGGGAGTGTCCTCCTGGCCTTGCGCTACCTCGGCGCATCGCCTGGGGCAGTTCTCGGTTTGGAGCTCAACCCAGGCACCTTCTCGGCGGCCGATGCGGGCGAGGGTCCCGTAACAGGGCTTGGGGATTACCTTTCCGTCGTGTGCGCTCTCGCGACCACCATCGAGGGGCGCTGGTGCGTGCGGGATGCCGTTGCTGACGGCCAGGCCCCACGTGAGAGCTTCGCCCCCTTGCTGCCGCGCGTCTTGGAGCCCAAGCGGAGCGCGTTTGAAGCTCTGCTCAACCAGGTAGCCAAGCGTCCGTGATGATTCTGGGCCCGCAGCGATGCGGGCCTTCTGTTGTTCATGCTTCTTCGGCGGCGCGCGGCGGCGGCGAACGCGCACTCACTGCGACCCGGAAACCTTCTCTGCTTTGATGTTCGCGCGCACAAAAAGCCCCCGGAGGGGCTTTGAAATGAGGAAGGCCGAGCGCGGACTAAACCCGTTTGGCCATCGACGAAATATTTCCATTCTGGAGTCGGGTCTGGATTTCCGTGCCGACACGGAGGGCACATTCATTTTCAACCTCCGACCCAACCAAATCGAGCAGTTGGATGTCGCATGCTTTCGCGTCGGCCGGATGTCGGAGAGTCGCTTCGCTCTGCCAGTCACCAGTCTTGATGTTGTGCGAAGAGGTGCCATCAATGAGCACGGTGAGCGCATCGTCCAACTCGGTTGAACAGAGCCACTCCGCAACTTGAAGTGATTCGATGTTTGCAGCGCGGGTGACTGAGATTGCCTTGATTTCGAACATGCTGATTTCCTCTTTGAGAACGGCCGGAGTGCCTATGGCGTCTAGCCTCCAGGTTTTAGCCTTCAGGTCGTTGACGGGCCTAAGCCGAGCGGCCTTCGCGCCGCATGTGCTCATCGAGGCTGAATGGCCTGGCTCTCCAGCCAGATGCGCTGCTCGTGCAGCTGCGCGTCAATCCAGCGCGCCACGACGGGCTCAATCCAGTACGCCTGCCGGCCAAGTCGGACGGGGGCGGGAAACGCTTTGCTCACGACAAGGCGTTCGAGCGCTCGCTCAGACATGGCGAGGCGTCGCGCCACATCGATTTTTGGCATCAACTTGCAGTCACCCAGTATCACTTTGCTCTCCGAATTCATCATTGACTGCGTCTAGCCAAGGCGTTTTATTCGTCGGACGAAGCCGCCGAAAAGGCTGCTGTCGCGCGGCAGGAACTGGCTCTGCGTCGGACAGCGCTGCTGTCGGTCTTCGACGTATAAAACACATTGCTTGACGCTTATGTCGGAGGAGGGGGCTCAACACCTCGCGGCCGACTGTATGGGTGCAAGCGAGAGTCATGGCACCACCACTGGTGGACATCGTCGAGGTGGGACGGGGGCGAGCAGGTCTCGCTAAATTCGACGAAGTTGGGGGCCTCCTGCGGCGCCTCGAACCGGATATCAATATCGGAGCAAGCCATCTGTCCCTCCAGCTTTCCAATCACGGGGGGCTGGGGGGTGGCTTGTCCGGAGTTCTGCCCTTGGGGATAACGTTTTTAAAGAACTTCTCCCTTAGATAGAACTTCAGGTTCTTCCTAGGACGAACGTTTTCAAAGAACTTCTCCCTTAGGTAGAACTTCTTCGCGCGCGGGCGCGTGGCCAAGGCGGCTTCTGCCAGGCTAGCGTTCAAGCCTCCGGCCGGATGGCAGAAGTTTTGCGCGCGTTCCGCGCGCTGCCATGGTGACTTGCATCAGGAGGCAAACGTTCAAAGCCTCCGACCGGAGGGCGAAACTTTGCGCGCTTCGCGCGCTTCCCAGGGTGACTTGTGTCAGGGGGCAAACGTTCAGGCCTGCGGCCGGATGGCAGAACTTGCGCGCGACCGCGCGCTGCCGGCAAGGACGCTCGTCCTCGGGCGCACGCTTTTGCAGACCGAGGACTTCCGGCGGGTTCTACGGCCGGGCTGAGCGACCAACATCCGACCGCGCCCGCAACGCCTCGTAGAGCTGCGCCGGCCCCAGCAGGATGTCCTTCAGTCCATCGCGCACGCGCTCCGAGCCGAGGGCCTGCGTGCTCATGGCCTGGTGGGCCTCGAACGCGTCGATGATGGCGTCCATCAAGGCCTTGCCGAGGTCAGGCGAGTTGGCGAACTGTTCTTTGGTGTTGCTTGCCGCCTGCTGCATCAGCGTGTCGTTCTCCAGCAGCTTGCCCTTGAGCGTGCCGTTCACGTAGTGGAGCTGGTCGCCATCGGTGACATCGCCTTCGAACAGCTTGTTCACCTTCTCGATGATTTCGGTCAGGTAGGCCTGCTGCTTCTCCTGCACGGAGCCGCTGCCCACGGCATCCATCGGCGCCAGCTTGTAGCTGCCGTCCGCATTGAGGTTCAGCGGCTGCTTGCCGGCCTTCTTCAGCGTGTGGTGGGTCAGGACCACCTTGCTCAGGTCCACCGTGTCGCGTTCACGACCGAAGTCCAGCAGCGGGATGAGTCGCTTGAAGAACAGGAAGCGCTTCTCGATGTCGGTGTTGCCGTAGTCGAAGATTTGGCTCAGGAAGGCATAGAGGCGCACATAGGCGCCCATGTCGTTCTTGAACAGCAGCAAGGCATCGAGCGCGTCCTTGGCCGCTTGGCTGGCCTTGCCGTCCTCCGCTGCATCGGCGGCGGCCTTGCTCTGCTGAGCGGCCTTGTAGCGCTTGAGAAGCCGGTCGGCGACCGGCGCAATGGCCGCGTCCAACGCTTTCTGGGTGCCTTGGGGGTCAAGGTCCACCTTGGCCACGCGCTCGACCTCGAAATCATCGTAGTTGCCGCTGGCATCGAGCTTGGCGCGCAGGTCGTAGACCAAATGCGGGTCGGTCGCGGCCTCCAGCTCGGCGGTCTCGAAATAGGTCTTGAAGGCCTTCAGGATGTCCGCGGGCTCGTTGACGAAGTCGAGGATGTAGGTGCAGTCCTTCTTCACGCCGTCGGCCTCGTAGGCACGGTTCAGGCGCGACAGCGTCTGCACCGCCTGGATGCCGCCCAGCATCTTGTCGACGTACATACCGCACAGCAGGGGCTGGTCGAAGCCGGTCTGGAACTTGTTGGCCACCAGCAGCAGGTGGTAGTCGGATTCGGCGAAGGCTTCGCGGATGTCGCGTCCCTTTAGGCCGGGGTTCAGGTCCTTGCTGGTTTCGGACACGGCCTGTGGGTAGCTCTCCGGGTCATCCACCTCGCCCGAGAAGGCCACCAGCACGCCCAGCGGGTAATGCTGCTTCTCGATGTAGGCGCGGATGGCCTTCTGCCAGCGTACTGCCTCACGGCGGGAGCCCACCACCACCATCGCCTTGGCGCGGCCCTGCAGCAGCGGCTGCACGTTCTCGCGGTAGTGCTCAACGACTACCTGGACCTTGCTGGCGATGTTGTAGGGGTGCAGCCGAACCCACTGCATGATGCCCTTCATCGCGGCGCTGCGTTCGACCTGGCTCTCGTCGTACTCCTGGCCGTCGTGGGCCAGCTTGAACGCGAGCTTGTAGCTGGTGTAGTTCTGCAGCACGTCGAGGATGAAGCCCTCCTCGATGGCCTGGCGCATCGAGTAGACATGGAAGGGCTGCGGCAGGCCATCGGCCCCGGGCCGCCCGAACAGCTCAAGGGTCTTCTGCTTTGGGGTGGCGGTGAACGCCACATAGGTCAGGCCCTTGCTGCCTGCACTGTCACCGGCCCGCGCCGCCATCTGCGCGGCCAGCAGCATCTCCGTGTCGACCTCGCCGCCATCCTGCAATTCCGCCCATTCCTGGGCCGACAGAAGCTGCTTGAGCTTGGCTGCTGCCTCGCCGGATTGCGAGCTATGTGCCTCATCGGCAATCACCGCGAAGCGTTTGCCCTCGGTGGCCGCCAGCTCCTGCACCGCCTGCAGGGCGAAGGGGAAGGTCTGGATGGTGCAGACGATGATTTTCTTGCCGTCCTTGAGCGCCTGGCCCAACTGCGCGCTCTTGCTGCCCGACTCGTTGGTGATGCTGGCCACCACGCCGGTGGTGCGCTCGAAGTCGAAGATGGCTTCCTGCAACTGCGCGTCAAGCACATTACGGTCGCTGACCACGAGCACGCTGTCGAACATCTTCTTGTGTTCGGCGTCGTGCAGGTCGGCCAGAAAGTGGGCGGTCCAGGCAATGGAGTTGGTCTTGCCCGAGCCGGCCGAGTGCTGAATCAGGTAGCGCTGACCGGTCCCCTGGCTCAGCACATCAGCCACCAGCCGGCGCGTCGCGTCGAGCTGGTGATAGCGAGGAAAGATGACGCTCTTGAGCTGCTTCTTGTCGTCGCGCTTGCCAATGAGATAGCGATGCAAGATGTCCAGCCAGCTCTCACGGGCCCAGACCTCTTCCCACAGATAGGCCGTGGCAAAGCCTTCCGGATTCGGGGCGTTGCCGGCACCGCCGGCGTTGCCGCGGTTGAAGGGCAAGAAGTGTGTCGCCTGCCCGGCCAGGCGGGTCGTCATCATCACTTCCGACTGGCTGACGGCGAAGTGCACCAGCGCTCCGCCCGGGAAGCCCAGCAGCGGCTCCAACACGCCGCCCTTGGGCTGCGGGCGCCGGTCGAAGCGGTACTGGTCCACCGCGTCCTGCACGCTCTGCGTGAAGTCGCTCTTCAACTCGGCAGTGGCCACCGGGATGCCGTTCAGGAACAGCACCAGGTCCAGCTCTTCCTTCGGGTTGTTTGGTGAGTGGCAGACCTGCCGTACCACGCGCAGCCGGTTGGCCGCGTAGTTGGCCTGGATGGCGGGGTTGATGGCCAGGGCAGGCTTGAACTGAGCCAGCATCAGCGGCTCCTTCAGGCCCAGCATCTCCACGCCGCGCCGCAGCACATCCAGCGTGCCACGGTCCGGCAGGTTCAGGCTCTTGCGCACCCGTTCGGCGAGCACCTGGGGGAGGGCTGCGCCGTGGGTCTTGCTCAGGCGCTGCCAGCTGTCTGGCTGCGTGGCTTCGACCCAGGCCAGCAGGTCGGGCATGAACAGACCCTGGGCGCGATTGAACAGGGCAGCATCGCCCTCGGCATAGAGCCAACCGTTCGCGGCCAAGTGGGTGCAGATTTCGCGCTCGAAATGGTGTTCTTGGTGCAGGTTCATCATCGACTCAGAGCCCTCAGGCGGTCCATCACGAGACTGGCGCGCTCCGGCTCGGCAATCAGGCCCGGCAACACGTTCACAAAATCCTGGTTTGACAGCAAAGGCTTGAAGGCTTTAGCCACGGCCCGCCTCAGCTCAGTGGGTGCGGTAGCCAGCTCTTCGGCCAACTCCTCGCGCCCATCGACGATGTTCAGCACGTCTTCCAGGTCGTGGCTGCTCAGGAAGTCGCCGCCACCGCGGCCGGCAAAGGCCTCCAGTTTCGTCGCCACAAAGGCCACGGCGCTAACCAGCCGGACCGTCACACCTTCACCCAGGTCCATCGGCACGGCGGTTTCCACGGCATACGGATACCAGCGGTTGGAGAACCCGAGCACCTCCGGCTGCACCGGCATCAGGTCGAAGAGCACGCCCGAGGCCTTGTGCACCCAGCGGCAAATCACATCGCTGCTGACATCGCGTGCGAAACCGCGCTCTGCCACCTGGGCTTCGATGCGATGAAACATGGCGCGGCTGGCATTCACCACCGCATCCACATCGCGGGTGGCGCGCACGGGGTCGGCCAGCGGGTCGGTCACCAGCAGGCCCGCCACAGCGCCGCCGACGAAGACCACCTGCTCGCGCAACTCGCCCAGGGCTTCGGCGATGTGGCGCAGATAAGGCAGGTTAGGGTCATCGGCTCGCATTGCCAGCTCCCTCGACGCCTGACTCGAAGCGCATCAGTTCGACTTCCATCAGCTTGGCAGCCAGGCCACGCTCGCGCGCACGCCCGATGCGCAAACCATCCAGCAGGGCCAGCAGGCGATGCAGGGCCGGGTCGGCGAGGGCGGCCTGGGGCGCCGTCCGGTACAGGGGCGATAGCGTCGGGCCCTTGGCGCTGCCGGTGGGGTGCGCCCAGACCGGCGCTTCGCCCGTAGCCACCGTCAACTGGCTGGCCAGGGGCTCGGCACCGAAGGCGGTCGGCACACCGCGCTTGACCGGGCCTTGCGTGGCCGGCCAGATGTAGCGTGCACCGTGCAGGACGAACTCCAGCAGACTGGGGCGCACTGGCGACCATTCGCCGCGCCCAGGTGCCACCGCCAGACCGGACGCCACGGCGCGCTTCACGCTCGCATGCGCCTCCGAGGCGCTGAGGGACAGCGCTTCGCCCAACGCGGCATAGGTCCAGCGCTGCGGCGGGTGCGCCGCCACCTTCAGCAGCACCAGCAGGTCTTGGGGTTTGAGTTCCATTGCATCGCCATATTCGCTATTCGCGAATTACGAATATCGCCGAATCGCCTGGATTTGGCAAGCCACGCGCCGGCCTCGACCGGCCAGCTGCGGCCGTTCAGCCGCCAAGGGCTTGCCGCTTGACCGCATCCAGCGTCTGGCCGGCCTGGTCCTTCCATTCCATCCAGCCATTGGCCGTGCGCCCCAGCAAGGCCACAGCCGCCGTGCTGGGGGAGCGGAACAGGTGGTCGCTGGCGAACACCACGGTGTTGCCTTCCACCGTCATCACACCCTCGCTGATGAGCTTGCCGCGAAAGTTTGCATCGCTCGTGCCCTGAATGGACGGCACATCTTGCCTGCGCCCTTTGGAGCCCGCCAGCACCACAAAGCCCTCGGTGGTGTACAGCCCCCGGCCGTCCACGCCGCCCGAGCGGCAGTAGAAAAGCTCGGCCTCGGTGCTGGGCAGGCCGGGCTGAGGCAGCGGCACGAACAAGGGGTGGCCCAGCGTCGCCAGCAAGGTTTGACCGGTCTCGAACACCTCGCGGCAGTCGGCCTCCAGCGGCGCGGGCGTGTGCGGGCGGCTGCCCGCGTTGCCGTTCAAGCCGCTGTACCGGCCCACCCTGCGCGCCATGTCGATGCTCAGCCACTCCAGGAACAGCGCATGGGTCTGCGTCAGCGAATGCGTGCGCGACACCAGCACCAGCACGCGTTCCCAGAAGTCCTTCTTCTTGTCATGCTCGGCCAGGCGCGCGCGCAAATCGCCGGTTTGCCCGACATAGACCTGCGGGCTGCTGCCATCCTCGGGCACCGCCAGCAGGAAATACACGCCTACCAGCGTGCTTTCGGGCATCGCGAAGAATTCGGGCAGTCGCTTGCGCGGCACCTCAATCACCTGGACGATGCGCGTGGTGATTTCGGCAACGCGGATGCCCGTGGGCTCTCCGCTGGGCAGGAAAATCTGAATGGTCTTGGGGGTGGCGTTGCTCAAGGGCTCTCCACGGTGACGGCACCGCGCACGTCGATTTGGCCGGTGACGGCGGCGGCGATGAGGGCGGAGCGGCGTTCCTTGAGTAGAGCGATGCCGCGCTCCGAATCGGTCTTGAGGTCGTCGAGCTTTGCTGTTTCTTTGTCAAGGAACGACGCAACTGCAAACTGCTCTGGCAGTGGAGGCACTGGAATCCGCAGATTGCCAAGTTGCTCGCAGGTGATGGCACCTTTGGTGCTTCCTGCACTTTCGCTCTCCGTGCGCAAGTGCAGGTATGCGGCTTCGAGGACCCGAAGCAGGTAGGGCTCGGCCAGTCTTTCTTCGACGGGCTTGATGTATGCGAGGTGCTGGTTCACGGTTGCGGTAAAGGCGAGACGTGTCGCCATGCCACGTGTCTTTCCTTGCCCCGTGATGCCTACGAGCACAGCGGGCGGTTCGACGATGGGCAGGTGGCATTCCTTGAGCGCCAATGCAGTGACGAAGCGCTCTGCCTCCGAGACCTCTTCCTGGTTCACCACAGAGCTGTTGAGCCAAGGAAACCCCTCATCGGCCCAGTAGTCTGGGTTGTCGCGATTTGGGGTCGAACCGTTTCCGATACTGGCCATCATCTTGAGTGGGCAGGCAACCCAATGCGCCGGCACATCCCCCAGCCACGCCACGCCGCAATCCTTCATCGGCGCGTTGGGGTTGAGGCCCTTGGTGACGGCGTGGGAGATGGTGGCCCGGCGCTTTTCGGCCAGCAGGGTGATGAGTTTTTCCTGCTCAGCAATCAGCGCATCAATCTTGCCGGTTTCGCGGTCGAGGAAGGCGGCGATGGCGGCTTGCTCTGGCTCTGGCGGGACGGCAATTGGCATTCGCTTCAGGTCGGCGAACTTCATCGATTGCCGAAGACCGCCGCCCATCGAGTAGAAGACTTTGTTCAGGTCATAGGCTCTGAGTAGGTAAGCGAGAAAGGCCGAGGACGCACCAGTCGGTTCAAGCGCAAGATAGGCCGAAGTGATGATGCCGCGCTCCTGCACCTGAGCGCTACGGAGGCTGCGCTTATCGTTCTGCAGGTCAGTCAGTCGCAGGACAATGTCGCCTCGCTGAATGACCTGATAGGTCTCGAAGGACTCGGGCAGCAATCCGTCGTTGGAGTCGATGTCCTTCCGGACGATTCGGCCGTAGCTGAGCGACAGGAGATTGTCCTCCTGCATGCCAGCATTTGACTCTGAGCGCTCGCTGGCTACGCCAATCAGCGGCTGAACGGACCAATGCGCCGGCAGGGCTCCGACCCATGGAATGCCACTTTCCCTGTACTCCCCGTATCTCGGTAAACTCATTCCGCCAACTCCCCCAGCATCTTCATGATGCTGGCCGTGACGGTCTTCAGTTCCTCGTCGATGGTGTGCAGGTCGCGCGGCGGCTCGAAGATGTAGAAGTGGCGGTTGAACGGAATCTCGTAGCCGACCTTGCTCTTCTCTTCGTCAATCCAGGCGTCCGACGCATGCGGCAGCACCTCACGCTTGAAGTAGGCCTTGATGTCTTCGCCCAGCGGCACGTTCTCGGTGTCGCGCAGCGCGCTGTCGGGTTGGGGCTTGCCCTTTTGCTTGCCCTTGAGGCCGAGCACGACTTGACCCTTGTCGTCGCGCAGCGGGCGTTCTACCGTGATGGTGGTGTAGCCGAAATCCTCATTTCTGAAGACGCGCGCAATGGGCACCCGCTTGAGTCGGCCACCCTCAGGAACGCTAGGCGCGGAGGCGCCGGTCGGCAGCACCCACTGCCCCGCGGCATTGCCTTGAGCGTCAAACACGGTTAGCAACTCGGCCTCCATGAACTCGCCGAACAGGCGTGTCACGGTGGCGATATGCGCGTCGCTCATCTCCTTGCGCTTGGAGCCCAGGCTCTTGCGCATCTTCTGCCAGAAGCTGCTGGCGTCGATGAGCTGCACGAAGCCCTTGCGGTCCGCCGGCTTCTTGTTGGACAGAATCCAGACGTAGGTGGCGATGCCGGTGTTGTAGAACATGTCCGTGGGCAGGCCGACGATGGCCTCCACCAGGTCGTTCTCCAGCACGTAGCGGCGGATTTCGCTCTCGCCGCTGCCGGCGCCGCCTGTGAACAAGGGAGAGCCGTTGAGCACGATGCCGAAGCGGCTGCCACCGTCCTTGGCCGGGCGCATCTTGGACAAGAGGTGCATCAGGAACAACATCGAGCCGTCGCTGACTCGCGGCAGGCCGGGGCCGAAGCGGCCATCGAAGCCTTTCTGCTCATGCTCTTGGCGCACGGCCTTCTCGACCTTCTTCCACTCGACGCCGAAGGGCGGGTTCGAGAGCATGTAGTCGAACTTGGTATGGGCGTGGCCGTCTTCGCTGAGGGTGTTGCCGACGACGATGTTCTCGACCGGTTGCCCCTTGATGAGCATGTCCGCCTTGCAGATGGCATAGCTCTCGTCGTTCAGCTCCTGGCCGTACATGGTCAGCCGCGCCTGCGGGTTGTGCTCCAGCAGGTATTCGCCCGCCACGGACAGCATGCCGCCGGTGCCTGCGGTGGGGTCGTAGATGGTGCGGACCACGGCATTGCCGGGCGAGAGTACGTCGTCGTCTTCGATAAAGAGCAGGTCCACCATCAGGCGGATGACCTCGCGGGGCGTGAAGTGCTCACCGGCGGTTTCGTTGCTGATTTCGGCGAACTTGCGAATCAGCTCTTCGAACACCAGCCCCATGCGAGCGTTATCCACGGTTTCGGGATGCAGGTCGATGTTGGCGAACTTCTCGGTGACGAGGTACAGCAGGTTTGCTTTGGCCAGACGTTCGACCTGCGTATAAAAGTCGAAGCGCTCGAAGATGTCGCGGGCGGCCGGCGAGAAGGCCTGAACGTAGCTGTACAGGTTCTGCCGTATGTGGTCTTGGTCGCCCAGCAGCTTGACCAGGTCGAGCGGCGAGGTGTTGTAGAAGCCCATGTTGCCGGCCTTGCGAAGCAGGAACGGGTCGGCGTTCAGCCCGGCCTTGGTTTTGGCTTCGAACTCTTTCAGAACGGCTGGCTTCGTGGCTTCCAGCACGCAGTCCAGGCGCCGTAAGACGGTGAAAGGGAGGATGACGCGGCCGTATTCAGATTGCTTGTAATCCCCGCGCAGCAGGTCGGCGACCGACCAAATGAAGGATGACAGCGCTTGATGATTCATGGAGCCCCAGCTTTTTTGTTCGAGGCCGTGACCCCTGTGAAGCTACTGATTTTCTCAGCAAATAGGGCCGTGAAATCTGCGGAAATACATGGGGCGAGAATCGCACGGCGAACTCGCAAATACGCCGGGCGGAGCCGGAAACAAGTCGTCCGGCGGTGCGCCCCTTCCGCTGTGGCATTGAAGCGAATCGCACCGCGGCAGCAACGGCGCCGATGAGGGTTTTGGTCCCTACTTTGCGTTCGTTAAAAGAGCCCCCCAGTCTTAACGACCGGGGGGCTGAATCATGAATCATGAACGATGTTCATGGCCTACTGATTCATGCCCCCGTGTCCGGCATCCCTGCCAGCGCCGCGCGGCTCTCACCCCGCGCGGCAGGTACAGCATCACTCATTGCCAAGCTTCCCAGCCTGGCATCTCACATGAACAGCAGCACGTCGGTCCGTGCCCTGCTCCCGCCTTTCGAACCCTACCCACATCCAGCAAGTCTGCAGGGGGTTGCCAACGTCACCGAGTCGTCGCTTCCGCGAGGTCGTGTCAGTTGTGCCTAATCAGCAGGTCTCCCGGTCATCGCTCATTGTCGGTTTCTCAGTCCGACGAGCCTTAGACCATCCCAAGTTCTCCCAATACGCTTCGAAATCAACGAACGCGGGCTCCAGTTGTCGTCTATCTGGCAGAACTTCTGCCTCACCCTCCGTGCGATTGCACACGGACAGGATTTCGGGGGGCCAGGATTCCATAACGCCTCCCTTACTCACGCCAACCTTCATCACCACCTTGCTTGCAACTGCTACGCAGCGCACGCCCTTTGACTTCCGTCTCTTGCGTCAGTTCATAACGAGTCTCCCGACCCGGACGCTTCTCCATCAAGCTATTCGCCGGCCCCGCATGAGCCAAGTTCTCTGAACTTGACCCTTGGGGCCGCCACCCGTCCACTCTCGCTCTGGGGGCCTACGTCCTTTCGGAACGCCGCAGGCGTGTTGGATGAGACACAGGTTCAGCCCTCTCGAGCTGCCCCTGTCCGTACGGCCCTACTGTCCGCCGCACGATGTCGTATTGAGCACCAACCATGGTTTCCAGCGCTATGCGCCTTCCCCCGTGGCCAGCGTGCCCTTGTCGCCCAATCCTTCGACCGAGGTCGAAGAGGAATGGAGTCGTCGGGCGGGGGTTGCAGTCCCCCTTACCGAAATCATAGAGGTCGCTGTCTTGCCGTGAGGCTTGAATACGACCACCCGCGCTCCGTTGCTTGCCGCGCCAGCACTGTTAGATGCACGCGGCTTCCGCAGTCCTGCGCCTGGTTGAGATGTCCAGGGCAGGGGTTCATGTGAGATTTGAGTGTGAGGGGCCAAGCCCCCGAGAACGTCCTGTGAGCATTGCTCAGCAGGCTGAGCAATGCGCGAGACGGGGTGAGAGGCCCTTCGCTGCATCGAATCTATAGCGTCTAGGCACTGCCGGGATTTTGGCCTTGGAATCCTTCTTAATGGGGTCGCCATCGGCGACCCCATAACGTCCTGCCGACCGTGTCTATACGAGGCATAGCCTTTATGGAGTCTCGAAGATGCCGACGCGAAAGCCCCCCTTCAACCCTATCGTTTTTGAAAGCCGGACGCGCTTCCTTCAGCGCGTTCAGGAGGCCGTCTGCGACGGCTATCAGAACTACGCGGAGGGCAGCGTGCCCCCGGCAAAGCTGCCCGGCCTATGCCGAAAGTTCGCGGAGCTGTACGGCGTCGACCTTGAGAAGAACGCCCGATACCGCCGACAAGCGGCTGGCCGTGGCAACGCGCGGCTGGTCCTTTTCTTCGACGGCACGCGCGTGCAATTCGCGCTGCTCGTGACGAAAGGAGACCATCCGGCCCATCAGCTCGAGAAGCTGAGGAATGCTGTCGCTGCGCCCATCTGCATGTTTGAATACGAGCTGGTCCGGCAGACCGTGAGCGGCCGACAGAAGCCCAGCTGGACGTGGCGATTCACGAAGGACGCGCGCGAGGGCTGGACTCAGCGACTCCGCCTCGCGACCACTCATGCCAACTACAGCGAGCTGGTGCAGGCGTGGTACAGCTTGTACCGGGTGCCGGGGTTCAACGGCGTTCGCAGCGACGTCGGGCGCCTGGTAGGACAGTGGCGTGCGACCTGGCGGCTCGCGCACGGCGCGAAAGCATGTCCCGTGGCATATCGCCCCCGTGACCTTGAGCGGCTGGTGCGGAAGGGAATTCGCAAGGGAGAGGACGGCGTCGGCTGGTGCGACAGTGGCTTTCCAGCGAACGCCCAGCTGCCGACACTGTTCTATGTGAGGAAACAAGCTGATGCGGGCATCAGGCTAAACGTGTTGCTGCGCACGCTGGCCGCCCAGAGCCGCGCGGAAACTCAAGAGCGCGCCGCGCAGGTGCGTGACTAAGACTTGCGCAGATACCTCAGCGCGACGCATCTTCTGGTCGCGCCGGTTGGACACTGTCATCCGCGCAGTACGGTCCGAATGCCCCGCGCATCTCAGAGATACGCGCCGCGCGGAGTGCATGTTGCAGGTGCGTCTGAACGCGTGTTCCGGTTGCTACCTGCGGGGCGGCGCGGAACCGAGGGCCCTGCGCAACGACCGGGCTCCCGGCGTGCTCTTGGCTAGAAGCGGGCGTCGTCGTTTGGGCGGGTGGACTGTGGACGCTCCCTAGCGCACCCCTTGATGCCTGCTCTCAACGGGGCCATTCTTTAGTTTCCAGGGCCAGAACGGACGCAGGCGGCCGGTCAGGCCGAAACGAAGCACCAAGAACAGCACGTAACCGGCTGGCACTAACAGCAGGCAGCGGGCGGCGAGGTCGGCGCGGTCCTCGTTTTGGCGGATGGTCGTGTAGGCGTGACTGCCAGCACCACGCATGGTTTGCGCCATGTTGCACTTGGCCGGCTCGTTCTCGACGCGGCACTCGCGTTCGAGGCTTTCCACGTTGGCGCTATTGGTTCGTATGTAGTCATGCTGGCTCACTACTCCACGCAAGCTGATGGCGGCGGTGCCGATACCGCCGACCAACACAATTAGCGATGCGATGACGTATAGGCGAAAGAACTTGGTTTCGGTAGCTGTGGCTTTGCTCATGTTCCCTCTCTTGGGGTTGAGTCTAAGGGGTAGCCGACGTCGACGGTCGCGTTCAAACGTTGTCAATGGAAATCGGTCCGCCCGTCCGTTCGTCGGGTGTTCGATGGCGATTTCAGTCACCCAGAGCTCGCGTGCCTAGCCGCCTTGGAGGCCTTCGACGTCATGACCCATAGCGATGCCCTTTGACGGAGTAGCCCCACGCCTGGTCATGCGACCAGGCCAGCGTACACGACAAGATTAAACCGCCCGGTCACAACGCACTCGTACCGTTGACCTTCGGCGACGTGGTCCAGCGAGGAGATGCCGGGCGTCTTGTCCGTGATGGTGAACATGGCCCCGCCATCGCTCATGAAGTGGGCTAGGCCGAGCTGCGGCCAGACTTCGAATACCTCCGCCTCGAGGAGCCTGGCGCCAGCGCCGGGTGTCAATCGCAGGTCTGCCGCACGCCTACCGTCCGGTGCGGCGCTGAGCCGTTCGACCAGTTGCTGTTCGCTGAGAAGGCGCTTGGCCGCGGCGACAAGAAGTCCGTCGACCCCAGCTGCAGCCCTGGCGAACGCGTCGATAGATGGCGCATCACTGCGCATCAGCCGCACCAGCTCTCGCGGCGTAGGTGCCCGCCCGTCCGCGGCCTCTACCAACTCGTCGATGAGCGCGTTCGGGTCGGTCAAGTCAATGAGCTCGGCCACCGAAAAGCCGCGCAACACTGCCGAGATGCACGCGGTTATCGCCGAGTCGCGTGTCTCAGCAGTCTGCTCAAACTCAAGCAGCACTATGTGTCTTGGAGCCCTGAAGACCGTCGCGCTCCTGCAGGAATCCCCGCCCAGCAGCCCCATCACAGCATCGCTCGTCACCGGCTGGTCTATGGCCGTAGCCAGCCTAATGCGGAACTCGGAGAAGTCACGCTCCGTTCCGCGAGCAGTCTCATCCTCCGGGAAATGCATGACCGCAGCGCCTTCAAGCGTCATGCGATGAACGAGCTCGTCTGGCGCGTGATGACCGTGTTCGGCCGCCTCGGCGGCCAGCGCTTGCGCCTCTGCGATGAGGCGCTGCTGTCGTTCGTCCGGCTCGAACTCTGGTTCCACGACGTCCGCTCCGGTCAGCGCCAAGGTTCGGCGCGCGAATAGGGGCGCTGGAGTGCCGTTCTTGCCGCCTGGAGATGTGTCATCGTCAAGCAGCCTTCAACGCCGCACAGAATGGCCCGACCAGTCTCATGAAAGAACGAGTCGATAAGACTCTCGCCGGATTGCACGTCATCCAAAATCAGGATGGGCTCGCCTTCGTGGTGCCGCGCAATCCAGCCTTCGATGGCGGCAAGGCGAGACCCCCCACGGTTCGTCGGCGCATCCCAGTACTGATGCAGGTTCGAAGAGACACGCTCCAATCCGCAGCGCGAAAAGAGGTCCACGAAGTGTGCGCGGTCGAGCAGTGCAAGCCAGCTTGTCGTCAGCACGACGCCCGGCGAGAACTCCTCAATCAGCTTGTTCAGCACTCCTACGGCCTCCGGCGAGAAGAGACGCTCGAAGAAGTCAGGTGGAGCCTCAGTCGGCCGAGCAAACGCGCGCTGGACGTGCAGCCCACCGTAAGGGGTGTTCGGGCACAGCACATCGTCGCAATCGAGAAAGAGTGTCGGCCGGTGCTGCGCGGTACTCATGGTTTGCAATCCGCGAATGCGAGGTCGAGGCGTTTGCAAGCCATGGGGTCGCAGAGCCCAGTGCTGCCGTCTACTTGAACAAGATGCTTGCGTACGTCCGGAGCGTCGGGCCACCCATCGTCGCTGTCGTCAATTGCGACCCAGTGGCGCAGGTCATGCTTCTCCACATAGCGCCGGACAACTCCAAAATTCGTGTTGACCTTGCGGGCCTCATATAGGGTCAGCCAACGGACTACGTCATCGGTCGCGCCGGAGATTCTGGCTTGCAGCCACAAGGGTGCCATTGACTTGACACGCTCGTAGCCCAACACCGTGGTGGCGCTTGACCGAAGGACGACGTTCAAATCCCAACTCTCCGCGAGGGATTCCAGCTTATCGGCCCAAGCAAAGGGTCTAGGTCGTCCGTCCCCGCGGCCACCAACGACGTATTGGGTTGCTTGGGGGTGAACGACTCCATCCAAGTTCAAAAAGAGGGTTGGTCGCATGCACTGTCTGCCTGTTCGAGTCGCCGCCTCCGCCGCGCGTTTCCGTGTGCGGTGAGGGCGGCCGTAGGACGTCTGCCGGTCGCACCGCAACTCACTTTCTCTGGTGCCGGCGAACGCTCTCGACTCTACGAGGGCAGAGAGCCTTGCGGGGGATACCCCCCGTTTAGCAGTCAGTAATGCGGCGTACAGCAACTGTGTATGCGCATGGACAGCGAAGTGCTGCGGGCGGCCGGCATTGCGAGGCGGCGCTTCATTTATGCACCGGTGAATAACGCCACGCCGCGCGGTCGAGCCGCATATAAACGCGCGGGTCTAGACGTGGCACGTGCGCGGTGCACGTTGAAAGGACCGTGATGGAAAGATTTGTAGTCAAGAAGCGTGATGGCGTGCAGCGAGCCGTCATCGCGACCCACGAATACTGCAGGGAGCGCAAGCGAACTCAGACGATTTATCTTGGAAGCCTGAGTCTCGAGCTAGACCCTGCAGTGTTAGCTGACGAGTCTGCGGACCTCGGCGGAGCCGTCAGCATCAAAGATGGGGCAGTTGCACAGGGCGTTCCATTCGTACTGGACACGGATGTGCGCCAGCAGCTGGTGGACTGGCTCAGAAAACACGGGAATGTGGCAAAGCGGGAGGCGGAGGCGAAGCATGCTCGCGCCGTAGCTTTAGCCCTGGCCAAGGCGAGGCGGCGTGCGATTGAAGCCGAGCTTCGAAGCCAAATTGAAAGCGAGATGCGGCAAACGCTTCAGCTTGAACTTGAGGCTCGAACGGTCCCGCCGCTTCGGGCTGCCGAGCTTGCGCTGGAGGCTGCTTGCGAAGCCGTTTCGGCAGAAGCGGCAGCGCATCGTGCCGCCGGCCACGAGCTGTCTCGCATGCGTGGGAACGTCGCGGAGAACTCTCGACTCAACCCGCTGGATGAACTGCGATTGGTCTCGGAGCATCTACGGAAAACCTGCTTTGAACGGTTCGAAGCTGCTTGCAAGCAAGCGGGCCTGATGTCGACACGCGGCGCCAGTTGATGGCCAACGAGTTTATTCACCGGTGAATAGGCGGCGCTGCACGCGCTTGTTCGCGAGCTCCGAAGCACATTGGCCGTATGAAAAGCGAAGTCGATTTTTGTACGGCCAATTCGATGCTTCCATCTTCGAGATGCTTGGTGCAAGCTTGGGGCGAGTGGGTGTCTGTGGTCAGTTGCGACGCCCTGGCAAAGGTTGGAGGCGCCTACGTGGTCGAATCGCGGTTGAGAACTGAATTTGATGAGCCGCCCATTGAGCTGCAGGAATGGGCGGCGTTCATTCTTCTTCTGCCAAGGCTAGGCGCGCCTACCATCCACGTCGTGGGCTTCAATGCGATGACTGGAAATGGCCGAGTGTCTTCACCGGTCACGGCAGTGAACTCGTCGGAACGTCGTGTCTTGACGCAGTCTGGACGGCTCTACCACGTGCTCGGCGAGCCCGGCGCAGCTGCCATTTGCCGCTTCGCATTGGAGCGATTGACGGCCTCGTGGCATGCGGACGTCATCGAAGACGTAACGCGCGCTTTGTTCGATGTCGTGAGCCTTGCGGCGACCCGGCCGGACCTGTGTCCTAGGTACGTTCACTAGCGTGGGGCTGTCGAGCCAGAGGTAGGTAGGTCGAAGACGCGCATGCTAGGTAGCGCTGTGGAGAAGTCGCGGCCAAGTCCGTTGAATGAGCTGCGCCTGGTCTCGGAGCATTTGAGAGAGGCTTGCTTCGAACGGTTTGAAGCGGCACGCAGGTGAGCCTGATATCGACGCGCGGCTCTAGCCGACGGTGTGGCGCCGCCGTTCTTGCGCAGAGGGCTCCGCCGATGCAGGTAGCCCGCTATGCCCCCAAGCCAGCCGCCTTGCGCCGCGTCTCTGTTTCCTTGGCTCGGTCTTCCACCTTCCTGGCGTAGGCGGCAAGCGACTCGATGTCGGCCGCGAACTCGTCCGGTTCTGGGAGCGGCGGCGGCGCCTCCTCCCCGCCTTCGTGCGTGAACGTGGAGCACCGGCTCATTCCGTTGTAGACCGCACTGGCATCACCGTCGTCAACGTGCACCGACTTCAGCCGCGTGGTCTCAACCGAAACTCTATACCGCCGCACAGTGCTCTGCAGCAGCGCATCCTCGACGAGCTGCTCCCACGTGTCCCGCAGACGCCGGTAGCCGTTGCGAACCAGCTGGTCGTAGGCTTCGACGTTCTTGTCAGTCTCGAGAACCTTCCTCGCGTTGATGGCAAGCGCACGGAGGTCGACGATGCGGGCCTTCAGTTTTTTGCCCTCGAAGGGTAGGTCGTCAGCGCATAAGCCTTTGTGCGCTCGTGTCGCTGACAAATACCGCTGAGCGAAGTTCACGCCCCGGTCCTTGGCGATGTCCGTGAGCGCCAGCGCGAACGCAAGGTCATGAGTGAAGACGATGACCTGGCGCTTCTTCGCCTCGAGTACCAGCCGCCTAGCGATGCGCTCTCGACGCAGATGGTCGAGGGACGAGACAGGGTCGTCAAAGATGAGCCCCGACCGGCCGGGCTCGATGCCAATCTCCGCGAGGAAGAGCGCGAGGGCTATCACCCGCTGCTCGCCTTCACTGAGGATGGCAGATAGTTTCGCTCTCGCAAATTGCGGCGTCGTACCAAGCTTCAGCTGTTGAACGCGCGAGCCTTTCTGGCCCGACATTTCTAGGGTGACCGGCTGGTGACGAACTCCCAGTGTTTCGAGTTCCTTCGCGAAAGCTGTCCTCAACTCTTCTGTGACATGGGCATCGTAGAGTTCAGTCGTCTTGCGCGTCACTGCGGTGGTGCCGCAGCTCCGGATAGCTTCCCCAAACGCGTGGTCTCGCTTGTGCCAGGCGATGGCTTCAAGGACTTTCGGAAGCAGCGGGCCCAGCCGCTCCCTGGAATCCAAGTCGGCGAGGAGCTTCTGCTTGGCCGCCCGCTCCTCAGCGGTCATTGATTTCTCTAGGGTGGTCGCCTCCGCAGTCCTTGCTTTGACCCACGCCTCGATGGCGACGAACGGCGCCTCAGGCAGCTCCTGGAGTGGCCCTAGCTTGCGCTCGGGTGCCATCTCGATGACCTGCGCCCTCCTGGCTCGCAGCGCTTGCACGTAGGCTCGCACCGCTGCGACGAGGTCCGGCTGAACTTCCGCAAGTTCCTGCAGCAGCGCTGCGTCGATAGGGAAGTTGTCGAAGTTCAGCGTCTTGATGGCTTTGTACAACCGAGCTGTCGTGCTGCGCTGCTCGGTGAATTTCCGTTGGGCATCGTTTTCCAGGAAATCGAAAAATGACTTCAACCGTGCGGTCGCCTCGCCGGTCAATGGTTGTTGGCACAACACGCAGTGGGCTCCATCCTCCGGTCCTGGAAACGGGTGGCCTGGGTAGGCCTCGTGGGCCACGAACTCCATCGCGCTGCGCAACAGAACTTCCCATGGCTCTGTGCCAGTGCCGGCTACGTGGGCGCCGTCGGCCTTCAATTTTTCGACGACCAGCCTGGATGCGCTCTCGGCCGCCACCAGGGCCGTGAACGCCTGACGAAGTTGGTCGATAGCTTCGTCCTGAAGGGGAAGTGCATGCTCCGTCAGTTCCGCGGTCATCGTAGACATCCGCATGAGCAGGCGTCGGATAGCGGCAGCCTGCTTGACGGGGTCTTGGTCGCTGAACACCTTTCGCAGGCCGCTCAGGTCTATCTGCTCTTGTTCCGTGAGCTTCGCCAGTGCCTCAAACTCTTGCGGCTTGCTCTGTCGACCAAGCTTCGCCAGTTCTCGGCCGACGACATGCTGCCCGGCGAGACCAGACAGTTGGTTGAGGTCGAAGCGGCTTGAAGCTCTCTCAAGTTCGAGCTGGCCTTGCGTCGCTTTCATCGCCTCGGCCAGACCGTGCATGAGCTCAAGTCCGCCCGGAACGAATAAGACCTTCGCCTGGCTGTCCACGAAGACTCGGGCGCAATGTGCGTCGAACACGGAGATTTGAGAAAGTGCGGCCGGCGCCTCCTTGTTCGCGGCCCAGTTGTGCGAATTTTCAGCGCCGCTTTCCAGCCAGTCGATGGTGGCACTTGCTGCGCTGTTAGTCTGCGCTTGCGCGTACACGTTGGGAAGAATGTCCTCGACGTTTCGGGCGCGACAGGCCTTCTTGAGCGCTCGGGCATAGCCGGACTTCCCGACGCCGTTATAGCCATAGACAACCGTTAGCCCGTCCACCTGAAAGGTGAGGTTCTGCTGGGAGTCAATGGCATTCAAGCCCCTAGGGTCTCTGAACGCACGAAGACTCACATCGACGCCTTCTTGTGCCGTAGCTGGAATCTGCGCCTGGTCGAGCAATACGGGCTGACGGCCTTTAGGGTCCTTAAACCCGTGGTGCACTTTCACCAATGCGACTAGGTCTGCGCTGTCTTCCGGCCCTAGGATTCCCTGTCTGAGCAGCCTTCGGGCACAGTCGCTGAGCCATGGCGACTGTTCCGCCAACCAGCCGCCAATCTCTTGGATGATTTGCATAGTTCCCCCTGCCGGCACTTCGCTGTGCCTTTTGGAGGATGTTGCCATATGTAAACGGTATGCTCACCCTTTCGCGGCGATGACTGGCAGCCAAGCCCGGGCTGCAGAACTCGTCATCAGCTCGGCTTCCGTCGTAAGCGCAACCAGTACCCATATCGCTCCTCACATGCCTCAAGGTAAACCAACAGTCGAGCAGCTCTGGAGTGGAGAGGTCTCGTTCTTCTCCATCGACACTGACTTGATTCAGGCCGCGGGCTACAACTTCGAAGAAGGGGCGCTGCACCAACTGCCGAATCAGTTGCCTTCGTGGATGAAGTTGTTCATCAGCGAAGTGGTGGCTCAGGAAATCGTTCGACATCGTATGCAGCCGGTCACGGAGGCCGTCGACAAGCTGAAGGGCGCATCCAATGATTTGAAGAGGCTTGCGAAGACGCCGCTTGAGCCTGTTGACCAGAGCTTTGCGGACCTTCAAGTCGGCCAAACTGCGGCGGCCTATTTTCGCGAGCAAATTGAAGCCTATGTCGAACGCTGCCAAGGTGCGGTTCTGCCGATTGAGGGCGAATCGTTGGCAGCAGAGGTCTTCGGTCTCTACTTCGGTGACAAGGCACCGTTTGGCAAGCGTCGCGACAAGAAGTCCGAGTTTCCCGATGCTACGTCGCTGCTGCTGCTTGAGCGGCACGCCATTCAGAACGACACGACCGGAATCATCGCGTCTGGGGACGGAGGCTGGGCGGCCTTCGCGGAGGAGTCTGCGAACCTCTACGCCGTTAAGTCCGTGGAAGATTTGGCCACCCTCTTTGTTGCTACCACGGCGCACGCGGAGGCGTTGAAGGCGAAGATTCAGCAGGCTGCTTCCAACCCGGCCTCGCCACTACGCGCTCAGTTGACTGAGGCGCTTCGCAGCCATGTCGTCGAAGCAGATTGGGATGTCAGCGACGTTTTCTCAGGCTCGGGTCGGGTCGAAGCTGAGGTGTCCGACGTAGACATGTCGGACTACACCGTCCCGGAGGACCAAACCAAGGTCTGGGCGACTGCGGAGGACCGAGCCACGTGGATTGTCGAGTTGACTGCGCACGTGAAGGTGGCAGTGCAAATTTCACTGAACTTCTTTATCTGGGACTCCATCGACCGGGAAGAGCTCAGCTTTGGAAACGACAACGTCGAGTATTTGACGGAGCTGACGCTCAAGGCCTTCCTGACGTGTACTAACGTTCAGCTGGACGCTGAGCCGGGGGCGTGGGAAATTGAGACTGACTTGGCAAGCGGCAGCTATTCGGTGGGCGAGCTCGAGGTCGAGCAGGACTTCGGGCTCGACGACTAGGCCCGACCGAGCATGGCAACGCCGGACGCTCTCCACCGCTGGGGCGGCGCCACTGGGTTGAGATGGCCGTGTGTGGAAGTGTGCCGGTGAGAGAACCGTGGCTGGATGCGTTCGCCGTCTCCCATCTGCCACTTCTTGGCACTACGCTTCACCGCACGTTCGTCCACGGCCGCCCCGCAGTCGGTATTAGCTGGTGCTCATTGCTTGCACTTCGGCAAGCTGCCGCTCAAAATCCGCGCGCATCTGCGCGACGCGCTGCGCCACCAGGTCCTCCTTCGCGCGAATGCTCAACGGCTCCTTCAGCACAAGCTCGGCACGGCTCGTGGACGAGAGGATGGCGGAGAGCATTTCCATCTCCGGCACCGTGTAGGTTGCCGTCGTGCCGGGTTGGGTATGTCCCACCGATTTGATGATGGCGCGGTCGCTGGGGCTCAGGTCGTCTTTGTCCAGCAAGGAGGTCTTTCCGAAGAAGGCCTGAAGGTCCAGGCGCGACACGCTGTACTTGTTCCGGTTGATGAACGCCCGACGGAAATCCTTCAGTTGAAGACCTTCAATGCCGCAACGCTTGCATGCATTGTCAAACGCCTCGCAGATGGAGTCGGTGTTCCCAAGTTCGATGAAGAGCTGGCCGCGCCCGAAGAGCAGCGCCCGTTGATGCAGCACGTTTGCCGCGTGTTGGGATAGCGGCACATCTCGCTCGCCCGTGGTCGCGGAGGTCTTGTGCTTAGGAAGGTGGAGATGGCCTCCAATCACCTTGCCATCTTGCTTATAGATGTGCAGGTGCTCGCCGGTGGCCGTGCTGACCTCGCTGACCCGGCAGCCGGACTCATCCAAGAGGAGCACCAACTGACCCATCTCCGACTCCAGCCCGAAGTGGCCGACAAGCCGAACGAACTCTTCATCTGAAGGCTGGCGGGTGCGCTTCTTTCCATGCGCGGCAGGCATCTTGAAGTCGAAGAGTTCCTCCAGTTTTGCGACTTGGAAGGAGCAATCCTCAGGGGCCTCTGCTTTGGCAAAACGTAACACGCGCATCAGCGCGTGAAGGCGGAGCCGGACCTCTTGGTCGGACAGAGGCTTTCCTTGGAAGTTCGGGTCGGCCTGGTCGGCTTTGGAGCGGGGCAGTCCGCCCGACGCCTTCCAGTTGGCCGCGAGCTCCTGAACGAGCCTGGCTCCTGCGCGACCAGAGAAATGGCGCAGCTTCTTGTCTGCGAGAAGGCGCCCGAGCTTGCGATAGTCATTTGTGCGCGAGGATTTATGTTTGTGGTCGGCCCGCTTGAGATATTCCTCAACCCATTGGTCGATACCCTTGTTCATCGCCGCGTCGGCCTCTCGCTGGGCAGCGCGTTCAGATGCGGGCTGAAGTTTTCCTGCTAATACTTGAAGCTCTGCGTGCATTTTATATTCGACGGCAGACGCAAAGTCATCGAATGTCTTCGAGGCGTAATAAATGCCTTTGTGCCAAACGCTCGCTTGGTATTTATTCTTGCCGGTCGGGGTTGTCTTGACCTTGATGTGGGGTTCGCTGTTGCGCTTCATTTCTGCACCATCCAAAGTGCAGTAACAGCTATCGAGTTTTAGCCAGCCCAACCATTTATAAGTCGGATTTCACCAAACGGAGACCAAACGCGGGTTTGCGTATAAATAGTGAGAGGAAAAAGTGCTTGCCAATCAATCACTTACGAAGGTAGTATCTCAGTACGATATCGCCTTGTAAGCGGTAGGTCATCAGTTCGAATCCGATAGCCGGCACCATCTTCTTCCGCGCCGCCCGCCAGGGCCCTCTCAGGGCTGCTGCTGCAGCACCTTGATGCGCAGCTTGGCCGGCGGTATGCCCTGTTCGGCCAGCAATTCCAGCAGGCGCGGCTGTAGCTGACGCAGCTTGGCCGCCACGGCGGCATTGGCCGCCAGCAGGGTCCAGCCTTCCTCGTCGATCGGGCCGGCCTGCACGAAACGCCGCAACGCGCCCGGCAGCGCCACGCCGACGATGGCCATGCGCCGGTTCGACTCCCGCAGCAGCACGCCCAGGCGCGCCAGCCCCTGATGCTGGGCCAGCGCCGAGCCGATCGGCAGCGGATCGGGCACGGCTTTCGGTGCAGGCGGTGGGCGGAAGGCGGGACGCATGGGCTCAGTGTAATCGTGGGCCCCCGCCCCCGGGGAGTCCGGGGGTGCCGGTGCTAAACTCGGCGGGTTTTTCTGCGGCCAGGCTGCAGGGGCTGGCTAGCGGATCGATTGCGGGATGTATTGCAATTGCGCGCGCCGCCCTCAGCTGGCACGGCAGATCCGCCTAAGAACAGCCCACCAACAAACAGACCGGTTGCAGGCCGTGCCCACGAGGCATTCCGGCCGGTCGATGTCCAAACCTCGAACGCTGCATGTTGCCCAAGCTTCTCACCCAGATTTTCGGTAGCCGCAATGACCGGCTGCTCAAGCAATACCGCCGCGTGGTGCAGCAGATCAATGCGCTGGAGCCCCAGTTCGAGGCCCTGAGCGACGAGGAGTTGCGCGCCAAGACCGAGGAATTCAAGCAGCGCGTGGCCGGCGGCGAGTCGCTGGACGCCATCCTGCCCGAGGCCTTTGCCGTGGTGCGCGAGGGCGGCAAGCGCGTGCTGAAGATGCGCCATTTCGACGTGCAGCTGATCGGCGGCATGGTGCTGAATGCCGGCAAGGTGGCCGAGATGCGCACCGGCGAGGGCAAGACGCTGATGGCCACCTTGCCGGTCTACCTGAATGCGCTGGCGGGCAGGGGCGTGCATCTGGTGACGGTGAACGACTACCTGGCGCGCCGCGATGCCGAGTGGATGGGCAAGCTCTACAACTTCCTCGGCCTGACCGTGGGCATCAACCTGCCGCACATGCCGCGCGAGGAGAAGCAGGCCGCCTACCGTGCCGACGTGACCTACGGCACCAACAACGAGTACGGCTTCGACTACCTGCGCGACAACATGGTCTACGAGACCGCCGATCGCGTGCAGCGCGGCCTGGCCTACGCGATCGTCGACGAGGTGGACTCGATCCTGATCGACGAGGCACGCACGCCGCTGATCATCTCGGGTCAGGCCGACGACCAGACCGACGTCTACCTGACGATCAACAAGGTCGCGCCCCTGCTGAAGAAGCAGATCGGCGAGCTGGACCTGCGCACCGGCGAGGGCGTGATCGATCCGGGCGACTTCACGGTCGACGAGAAGTCCAACCAGATCTACCTGACCGAAGACGGTCACGAGAACGCCGAGAAGCTGCTGACCCAGGCCGGCCTGCTGCCCGAGGGCGCCAGCCTCTACGAGGCCGCCAACATCAGCCTGATGCACCACCTGTATGCCGCCCTGCGCGCGCATCATGTGTTCCACAAGGACCAGCATTACGTGGTGCAGGACGGCGAGGTGACCATCGTCGACGAGATGACCGGCCGCATGCTGAAGGGCCGGCGCTGGAGTGACGGCCTGCACCAGGCCGTCGAGGCCAAGGAGGGCGTGGCGATCCAGAGCGAGAACCAGACCCTGGCCTCGATCACCTTCCAGAACTACTTCCGCATGTACGGCAAGCTCGCCGGCATGACCGGCACGGCCGACACCGAGGCCTACGAGTTCCAGGAGATCTACGGCCTGGAAACCGTGGTGATCCCGCCGAACCGCCCCACGATCCGCAAGGACGAGCTGGACCTGGTCTACAAGACCAACCAGGAGAAGTTCGATGCGGTGATCAAGGACGTGCGCGAATGCCACGAGCGCGGCCAGCCGGTGCTGGTGGGCACCACCTCGGTGGAAAATTCCGAGCTGATCTCCAAGCTGCTGCAGCAGGCCAAGCTGCCGCACCAGGTGCTGAACGCCAAGCAGCATGCCCGCGAGGCCGAGATCGTGGCCCAGGCCGGCCGCCCGGGCGTGATCACGATCGCCACCAATATGGCGGGCCGCGGCACCGACATCGTGCTGGGCGGCAATGTCGAGAAGCAGATCCAGTTCGTCGAGGCGGATTCGGCCCTGGCCGAACCCGACAAAGCGGCCCGCATCCAGCAGCTGGAAAGCGAATGGCATGGCCTGCACGACAAGGTCAAGGCCGAGGGCGGCCTGCGCATCATCGCCACCGAGCGCCACGAGAGCCGCCGCATCGACAACCAGCTGCGCGGCCGTTCGGGCCGTCAGGGCGACCCGGGTTCCTCGCGCTTCTACCTGTCGCTGGACGATCCGCTGATGCGCATCTTCGCCGGCGACCGCGTGCGCGCGATCATGGACCGCCTGAAGATGCCCGAGGGCGAGGCCATCGAGGCCGGCATCGTGACCCGCTCGATCGAGAGCGCGCAGCGCAAGGTTGAAGGCCGCAACTTCGACATCCGCAAGCAGCTGCTCGAGTACGACGACGTCTCCAACGACCAGCGCAAGGTCATCTACCAGCAGCGCAACGACATCCTCGAGGCCGAGAGCCTGGTGGCCCAGATGGGCAATCTGCGCACCAGCGCCCTGACCGACGTGGTGCGCAGCTTCGTGCCTGCCGAGAGCCTGGAGGAGCAGTGGGACCTGCCGGGCCTGCAGCGCGTGCTGCGGGACGAGTGGCAGGTCGACCTGGACCTGCAGGCCCTGGTGTCCGGCAGCGACTCCATCACCGACGAGGAAATCCTCGAGAAGGTGGTCGCCGCCGGCGACGCGCTGTTCGCCGACAAGCTGGAGCGCGTCGGCCTGGAGCAGTTCACGCCCTTCATGCGCATGGTGCTGCTGCAGAGCATCGACCAGCATTGGCGCGAGCATCTGGCCGCGCTGGACTACCTGCGCCAGGGCATCCATCTGCGCGGCTACGCGCAGAAGAACCCCAAGCAGGAATACAAGCGCGAGGCCTTCGAGCTGTTCTCGCAGCTGCTGGACGTGGTGAAGATGGAGGTCACGCGCGTGCTCTTGAACGTGCGCATCCAGAGCCAGGAGGAGGCCTCGGCCGCCGCCGAGGCGATCGAACAGCGCGTCGACAGCGTCAGCAACGTGACCTACACCCATCCCAACGAGGATGGGTCGATTTCCCAGGATGCCGCGACGCAAGACCCGGCACCGGCCTTCGGCCATGTCGGCCGCAACGATCCCTGCCCCTGCGGCAGCGGCAAGAAGTACAAGGCCTGCCATGGCAGGTTGAACTGAGCCGGCTTGAGGCGGGCGCGGCCCTCGAGGCCGCCTTGTCGCGGGCCGCGCCCCCTCCGGATGAGGGTTGGATGTGACGCAGTTCGCACATTTCGCGCCAAGGGCACGTGGATGAGGGGTGCGCTTGTCAAGGTCTCCCCCCTAAAGTGAAGTCCAACGGTGCGGGATGTCTTCCGCACCGGACTCTCAACCCAAGTCCACGGCGCAAGCCCTCCGACCATGAAGCTCAAAGCCGCATCTGTCTCCCTCGCACTGGCCCTGACAGCCTCGCTGGCCGCGGCCGGACCGGTGGCGTTCACGGAAAAGGCGCTGGACGGCAGCGAACCCTGGGCCGTCTCCTACACCCTGAACGTGGAGAAGGACTCCATGTTCAACGGCTGGCTGAAGTCGGTGTCGAACAAGAAAGACAATGTCGTCATCGAATCGGTGCAGCTGAGCAAGGATGGGGTCGACTACCTCTTCGACCTGACCGATGACGAGTACAAGTTCCTCGCCGTCAGCGTCGACCAGCAGAGCACGCCCGGCAAGAAGGGCAATATCACCCATTGGCACTGGACCTATGAACTGAGCCCGGTCATGCTGAGTGCGGGTGAGTGGGACGTGACCGTCAAGCTCAACAACTACAGCAACAAGTTCAACAGCTCGCTGCTGGGAGCCGGCACCCTGAGTGTCGTGCCGGAGCCGCAATCCCTGGCCCTGGCCCTGGGCGCCCTCGGCGCCCTGATGCTGGTCGGCCGCCGCGCCGCCCGGCGCCAGGCGCGCTGATCGTGGATTGCCGCCACCTCCAGTCTCGAAAGCACCGCATGCACACCACCAAGTCTCTGGTCGCCGTCCTGGCCCTGCTGGCCGCCGGTACGACCTCTGCGCTGGACCTGAAGTACAACCAGACCACCGGTCTGGCGATCACCACCGTCTTTGACGACGCCTATGTCCAGGACTATCTGACCGGCGGCATGCAGTACCAGCTGCAGGGCAGCACGGGCAGCTTCGAGGCCTTCTGCATCGAGCTGGGCCAGAGCCATGCGGTGGCCGGCTACCAGGTCTATGCCGCGGGCAGCTTGGGCGGCGCCCAGGCCGGTCTGCTGCAGGGCCTGTTCTCCAGCAGCTATGCGGGCCTGACGACCCAGCAGGACAAGGCCGCCTTCCAGACCGCGATCTGGGAGATCACGCACGAGACCAGCGGCACGCTCAACGCCGCCAGCGGCAACTTCCAGTTCGCCTATCTGAACCTGGACAGCAGCACCGCCGAGGATGCGGCCTTCTTGGGCCAGGTGAATGGCCTGCTGCAGCTCGCGGCGGGCTACCAGGGCGCGCCCAAGTACACGCTGACCAAGCTGGAGAGCGGCACCTACCAGGATCTGCTGACCGTCAGCGCCGTCCCCGAGCCCGAGAGCTATGCCCTGCTGCTGGCGGGGCTGGCGGCCATCGGCTTCGTGGCGCGTCGCCGCGCGCGCTGAAGTCTTCCGCTTCCTCTTCCGCGCCGCCGCGGCGCAGGCAAGGGCTCCCTCGGGAGCCCTTTGTCGTTGATACCTCCCTACAATCTGCGCCAACCCCTCCTTTCCCTTCGACCTGCCCTCCGCTCCCGAGACCGCCATGCCCGTCAACCTGACCGCCCCCGATCCCGCTTCCCTGCATCCCGTGCCCGGCCTGCGGCTGGGGGTCACGATGGCCGGCGTGCGCAAGGCCAACCGGCGCGACCTGACCGTGGTGGTGCTGGATGAAGGATCGGCGGTGGCCGGCGTGTTCACGAAGAACCGCTTCTGCGCGGCCCCCGTGCAGATCTGCCGCGAGCACCTGGAGGCGGGTGCCGGCATCCGCGCCATCCTGGTCAACACCGGCAATGCCAATGCCGGCACCGGCGAGGACGGCCTGGCGCGCGCGCGCCAGAGCTGCGCGGCGCTGGCCGAGCAGCTGGGCGTCGCGCCCAGCCAGATCCTGCCGTTCTCGACCGGCGTGATCATGGAAACCCTGCCGGTGGAGCGCGTCATCGCCGGCCTGCCCGCCGCGCTGGCCGCGCTGCGGCCCGACAACTGGGCCGAGGCCGCCGCCGGCATCATGACCACCGACACCCTGCCCAAGGCCGCCTCGCGCCAGGTGCAGATCGGCGGCCAGACCGTTACGGTCACTGGCATCTCCAAGGGCGCCGGCATGATCCGTCCGAACATGGCGACCATGCTGGGCTATGTGGCCACCGACGCCAACATCGCGCCCGAACTGCTGCAGGCCCTGGTGACCGAGGCCGCCGACGCCAGCTTCAACCGCATCACGATCGACGGCGACACCTCGACCAACGATTCCTTCGTGCTGATCGCCACCAACAAGGCGGCGCATGCCCGCATCGAGTCGCTGTCCAGCCCCGAGGGCCAGATCCTGCGCGAGGCGGTGATCGCGGTGTCGCAGCAGCTGGCGCAGGCCATCGTGCGCGACGGCGAGGGCGCCACCAAGTTCATCACCGTGAAGATCGAGGGCGGGCGCGACCCGGCCGAATGCCAGCTGGCCGCCTATGCGATCGCGCATTCGCCGCTGGTCAAGACCGCCTTCTTCGCCAGCGACCCGAATCTGGGCCGCATCCTGGCCGCGGTCGGCTATGCCGGCATCGCCGATCTGGACCAGACCCTGATCGAGATGCACCTGGACGATGTGCATGTGGTCACCAAGGGCGGTCGCCATCCCGGCTACCGCGAGGAAGATGGCCAAAGCGTGATGCAGCGGGCCGAGATCACGGTGCGCGTGCACCTGCACCGCGGCCCGGCCGAGGCCACCGTGTGGACCTGCGATCTGAGCCACGACTACGTCAGCATCAACGCCGACTACAGGTCCTGACCCAACCCCTACGCGCTGCGCGCGCCCCCTCAAAGGGGGCCAGCCCGATGGACCGGCGCAGCCGGATCCACGGGCTGGGGCATCAAGCTGCCATCAGGAGCGGAACAGGCGCGAGTACTGCGCCTCGTGCTGGGCCGACAGGATGGCCAGCCCGGGCGTGAAGGCCTGGCGCTGGCTGTCGGGCAGGGCCAGCGCCGCGTCGACGACGGCGGGGATGGCCTCGCTCAGCGCTTCCAGCATGCGCTGGCCGGCGCTCTGGCCCAGCGGCACGGCCTTGATCGCCGCGCTCACCATGTTCTCGGCCCAGCCGAAGGCATGGGCCAGCATGGCCTCGCGCAGCGGCGCGCCGGTCTGCGCCGCGGCCAGGCCGAAGGCCACCGGCCAGCTGGGCGCCGGCTTCAGTGCGGCCAGGGCCCGCAGCTGGGTGCTCGCGGCCTCGTTGAGCTGTCCCTTGTTGCGCAGCCATTCCAGCAGCGAGCGGCCCATCTGCTCGCTCTGCAGACGCAGCTCGCTGGTCTCGCGGGTCTGCAGCACCCAGTCATTGAGTTCGGCGATGCGCTCCAGGTCCTGGCGCTGCCAGGCACGCATCGCGCCGGCGCAGGCCGGCAGGTCGGCGCGGCCCAGGGCCAGCCTCAGCTGGTCCAGCAGCCAGGCGCATGCCTCGGCCTCGCCGCTGACCCGGCCCGCTTCGACCGCGGCCTCCAGGCCCTCGGAATAGCTGAAGCCCCCCACCGGCAGGGCCGGCGAGGCCAGCTGCATCAGCTGCAGCCAGGCACCGGCGCTGGGCGGCGCCGGCGCGCGGCGAACGCGGGGCATCAGTGCTTGCAGCCGGGGCCGTGCACATGCGGCGCCGCGGCCACGGCGATGCCCACGGGCTTGCCGCGTGCCGGTGCATGGCCGTCGCCGTGCGCGTGATCGTGGTGGCCATGCCCATGCGCGTGCCCCCCGGCGGCATAGGCGCCGCTCTCGGGCTCGAAGGCGGCCGTGGTCTCGCTGACGATCAGGTGCATCATGCGCAGCATCTCGGCCAGCACATGGTCGGGCTCCAGCAACAGACGGTCGGGCCTGAGCTCCAGCTGCACATGGCGGTTGCCCAGGTGGTAGGCGGCGCGCAGCAGATCGAAGGGTGAGCCATGCTCGGCGCAGGCGCGCACCTCCAGCACCGGCTGCGGTGCGGCCGCGACGCGCACCAGCGAGCCGTCCTCGGCCACCAGCACATCGCCGCCGCGCACCACGGTGCCGCGCGGCAGGAACACGCCCAGCCGGCGGCCCCGGTCGTCGGTGGCATCGAAGCGGCTTTTCTGGCGCAGGTCCCAGTCCAGCTCGATGCCGGCGGCGCGCTTGAGCAGTACCGGCGCCAGGCCGCGGCCCTGGGGAAGAAGTTTGTTGACGGTCAGCATAGGCGCCACTGTAGGGCAGAAGTCCTAGAAGTCGACGGCCTTGGTCCGCAAGCCCCGTGCCACCAGCGTGGCATTGATCAGCTGCGCCTCCTCGCGGCTGCCGAAGGGCCAGATCGCGGCGCGCCAGCCCTCGTGGGTCTGGAACACCTGGGCCTGCAGCGCGCCGGGCTCGCGCATGGTCTGGCCCAACTGGCCGCGCATGCGCTCCAGCAGGGCCTCGGCCTCGGCCTTGCTGGCGCTGGCCGGCCCCACCAGGGCCACCTGCTTGCCGCCGGCCACCATGGGGGACGAGGCCCGACCCGCCGGACGGTTCAGTTCGTCGGCCAGCATCGAGGAGGCCGCTGCGGTCGCTGCCGCCTGGGTCGGGGCTACCGGCTGGGCCGCGGGGGCCGAGGCGCCGGCCGGGCGCGGCGTCGCAGCCTGGCGACGCGGCACCAGTTGCGGGCGGATGTCGGGCACCGAGGCCGGCGCGCTGGCGGCCTCGACCGCGGCGATCGCCGACCCGGCCGCCGCAGCGGTCGAAGCGGGCGAACCAGGTGCCAGGGGCGCCGATGCCGGCAGGCCTTCCGGCGCCGAGGCTGCGGCCGCGGGCAGCGGGGCGGACGGGGCGACCGCGGTGGCGGCCGCGGCTGCGGCCATGGTCGCCGAAACCGCCGAAACCGCCGAGGCAGCGGAAGAGGCTGCTGCAGCGGCGGTCGGCGCATCGCCGGGGCTGCGGCTCAGCAGGCCGATCGGCAGGGCCAGCAGCAGCAGCAGCAGGCCGGCCAGGGTCAGCAGCGCCATCGGGTTCAGGCAGCGCCGCCCCAGCACATGGAGCTGGCTGCCCGCGCCATAGGCCAGCAGCACGCGGGAGCGCGAGGCGCCGGCGTCGATGCCGGCACTCATCAGATAGCGTTCGTAGGGCCAGGCGCCGGTGGCGCGTGCCAGCAGCTCGTCGTCGACCGCCACCACGCGCTGCGGCCAGTCGGCCGCGCCGGGGGCTTGCACATGGCCATGGCGCATCGCGAAGCGCGCGACGCGGCGCGGCGACAGCCGGTTGATGAAACGTTCGCTGAACAGCGGCCGGTCCGCGCCGCTGCCGCCGGGTATCAGCCCGCGCAGCCGCTCCAGCAGGACCTGCACGCGCGCCGGCGCGGCGCCGGCCGGCGCGGCGTCTGCGGGGGGCGGGTCAGGCTGGGCGGTCTCGGTCGGTGCCGCCTCGTCCAGCACCGGTTCGATCGGCCCGGCAGGCCCCGTGCGGGGCGTGACCGGGCGCCCGCCGCCTCCATGCATGAAGGGCAGGGCCACCACACCGATGGTGTGGACGTCGTAGATGGTGATGCGCTTTGCCAGGGGGCTGCGGTTGTGCCACGCCACCACCTGTTCGGCCAGACGATCCATGCGCGGGATGGTGCCTCAAACGGGGCGCGGCGAAGCGCGGAAAAGCGCGGAAAAGCGCCTTAAAACAGGAAGTAGCGCTGCGCCATCGGCAGTTCCCGGGCCGGTTCGCAGCCGAGGATCTGGCCGTCGGCACGCACCTCGTAGGTCTGGGCGTCGATCTGCATCTGCGGCAGGTAGTCGTTGCGCACCATGTCGCGCTTGGTCAGCTTGCGGTTGCCCCGCACCGCGGCCAGGGTCTTGGCCAGGCCGTAGCCCTGAGCGGCGGCCAGACCGGCCTGCGAGACGAAGCTCAGCGAGCCACCGTGCACGGCCTTGCCGAAACTGCCGAACATCGGCCGGTAATGCACCGGCTGCGGCGTCGGGATGCTGGCGTTCGGATCGCCCATCGCGGCCGCGGCGATGAAGCCGCCCTTCAGGATCAGGCTGGGCTTGACGCCGAAGAAGGCCGGGCGCCAGAACACCAGGTCGGCCCATTTGCCCACCTCGATCGAGCCCACCTCATGCGCCGCGCCATGCGAGAGCGCCGGGTTGATCGTGATCTTGGCGATATAGCGCTTGACCCGCTCGTTGTCGTTGCGCTCACTATCTCCGCTCAGCGCGCCGCGCTGCAGCTTCATCTTGTGCGCGGTCTGCCAGCAGCGCATCACCATCTCGCCGACCCGGCCCATCGCCTGGCTGTCGGACGAGAACATCGAGATCGCGCCCAGGTCGTGCAGCACGTCCTCGGCCGCGATGGTCTCGCGGCGGATCCGGCTCTCGGCGAAGGCCAGGTCCTCGGCCACGCTGGCGTCCAGGTGGTGGCAGACCATCAGCATGTCCAGATGCTCGTCCACCGTGTTGACGGTGTAGGGCATCGTCGGGTTGGTGGAGGAGGGTAGGAAGTTCGCCTCGCCGACCACGCGCATGATGTCCGGCGCATGGCCGCCGCCGGCGCCCTCGGTGTGGAAGGCGCACAGGGTGCGGCCCTTCGTCGCGGCCACCGTGTCCTCGACGAAGCCGCTCTCGTTCAACGTGTCGCTGTGGATCGAGACCTGGGTGTCGGTTTCCTCCGCCACCGACAGGCAGCAGTCGATCGCGGCCGGCGTCGTGCCCCAGTCCTCGTGCAGCTTCAGGCCGATCGCGCCGGCCTCGACCTGCTGCCGCAGGGCCTCCGGCCGGCTCGCATTGCCCTTGCCGAGCAGGCCGATGTTCATCGGAAAGGCATCGGCCGCCTGCAGCATGCGCCTGATGTTCTCCGGCCCCGGCGTGCAGGTGGTGGCGAAGGTGCCGGTGGCCGGGCCGGTGCCGCCGCCCATCATCGTGGTGACGCCCGACATCAGCGCCTCCTCGATCTGCTGCGGGCAGATGAAGTGGATATGCGTGTCGATCGCGCCGGCCGTGACGATCAGCCCTTCGGCCGCGATCACCTCGGTGCCCGGGCCGATCACGATGTCGACGCCCGGCTGCACGTCCGGGTTGCCGGCCTTGCCGATCGCGGCAATGCGGGTGCCGCGGATGCCGATGTCGGCCTTGACGATGCCCCAGTGGTCGATGATCAGCGCATTGGTGATCACGCAATCCACCGCGTCGCCGGGACCGGGGCCGTTGATGCGCTGCGATTGGCCCATGCCGTCGCGGATCACCTTGCCGCCGCCGAATTTGACCTCTTCGCCGTAGCCGCCTGCGCGCAGGGTCAGGTCTTGCTCGACCTCGATCACCAGCGCGGTATCGGCCAGGCGCAGGCGGTCGCCCACGGTCGGCCCGAACATCTCGGCGTAGGCGCGTTTTCCGATTTTCATGTTTGCCCCTCATCGGCGGAGTACCGCCGCTGGTTCCCCGAGGGGATGCTCGCTTGCTTGGGACGGCCCGGCGCTGCGCTCGGTGCCATCACAAACTTCCCTGAACGAGGCCGCGGAAACCCCAGACCTGGCGCTCGCCGGCATAGTCCACCAGCTCGACCGTGCGCTGCTGGCCCGGCTCGAAGCGCACCGCGGTGCCGGAGGCGATGTTCAGCCGCATGCCGTGCGCGGCCTGGCGGTCGAAGCGCAGCGCGCCATTGGTCTCGGCGAAGTGGTAATGCGAGCCGACCTGGATGGGCCGGTCGCCGGCGTTCTCCACCACCAGGCTCAAGGTGCGCCGGCCTGGGTTGAGTTCATGGATGGCGCTCTCGTCGTCGATCAGCAGTTCCCCCGGGATCATGCGAGCAACCCCAGGCCCAGCAGCGCGACGCCGGCTCCCGCCGCACGCGGCAGCCACGGCGACCAGCGACGCAGTCCATGGCCCAGCGCGATGCCCAGGCCGTGCAGCAGCGCCGTGCCCAGCACCATGCCGGCCATGCCCGAACCCGCGCCGCCCAGCTCCTGGCCATGGGCCGCACCATGAAAGAGCGCGAAGCCGCCCAGCGCCAGGCTGCCGGCCGCGACCGGCAGCTGCTTGGGCGACAGCAGCAGGGCGCCGACGACCAGCAGGGAGCCGGCGATCATCGGTTCCACCGCCGGCAAGGCGATGCCGGACCGGGCCAGCAGCGCACCGGCCAGCAGCATCGTGACGAAGACCAGCGGTGCCAGCCATTGCCGGCGCGCCGAGCCGGCGCTCCAGATGCCGACGGCCAGCATCGCGGCCAGATGGTCCAGGCCGGTGAAGGGATGGCTCAGGCCCGCGGCGAAGCCGTGGTGTGCCCCGGCATCGATGCCCCCATGGGCCAGGGCCAGCCCGCTGGCGCCGCTCAGGGCCACGAGGGCCAGGACTTGCGTGGTCTTGCTCGTCATCTTGGTGCGTCGCTCCGGTTTATGCGATCGGTTGGTGCACGGTCACCAGTTTGGTGCCGTCGGGGAAGGTGGCCTCGACCTGGATCTCGGGAATCATCTCGGCGATGCCGTCCATCACGTCGGCGCGCGTCAGCACGGTCTTGCCCTCGCTCATCAGCGCGGCGACGCTCCGGCCGTCGCGCGCGCCCTCCATGATGGCGGCGCTGATCAGGGCCACGGCCTCGGGGTAGTTCAGCTTCAGGCCGCGGGCCTTGCGGCGCTCGGCCAGCAGGGCGGCCGTGAAGATCAGCAGCTTGTCTTTTTCTCGGGGCGTGAGTTCCATCTCGCTACGCTCGATTCATATTAGTCAGCCCGAGCAGCCTGCGGCTGAACGCGCGGGGTCAGTTCCATGGCGGGGGCTCTCGCAGGATCGGTGCCAAGCAAGGCACGGGTCTTGATAGGGAAAGAGCATGCCGCCGCAGCCCGCCTCCGTTCAGAGCCCCGGTGAACCCGTCCAGCGTGTCATCAAGATCCGCCGGGACTACAACGCCTGGGTGGCGCGCGAGACGCTGGAGGACTATGCGCTGCGCTTCACGCCGCATGCCTTCCGGCGCTGGTCGGCCGGCCGGGTGGCCAACACGGCCTTCGGCGCGGCCTCCTTCCTGGTGCTGGAGGCGGTGGGCGCCACCCTGCTGGTGGAATACGGCTTCGCCAACGCCTTCTGGGCGATCCTGGCCACCGGGCTGATCATTCTGCTGGCCGGCTGGCCGATCAGCGTCTATGCCGCGCGCTACGGCGTGGACATGGACCTGCTGACCCGCGGCGCCGGCTTCGGCTATATCGGTTCGACCTTGACCAGCCTGATCTACGCCAGCTTCACCTTCATCTTCTTCGCGCTGGAGGCCGCCATCATGGCCTATGCGCTGGAGCTGGCCTTCGACATCCCTCCCGCCTGGGGCTACCTGATCTGCGCCCTGGTGGTGCTGCCGCTGGTGACCCATGGCGTGACCGCGATCGCCCGGCTGCAGGTCTGGACCCAGCCGCTCTGGCTGGCGCTGCTGATCCTGCCCTATCTCTACGTGTTCGGCCGCTACCCCGAGCTGACCACGCAGATCCAGGGCTATGCCGGCGTGCATGGCACGGGTGGCGAATTCCGGCTGCCGCTGTTCGGCGCGGCGATGACGGTGGGCATCGCGCTGATCACCCAGATGGGCGAGCAGGCCGACTATCTGCGCTTCATGCCGGCCCCCGAGCCGGGCCGCAAGCGCTGGCGCTGGTGGGCCGCGGTGTTCGTCGGCGGGCCGGGCTGGGTGATCGTCGGCGTGCTGAAGATGCTGGGCGGAGCCCTGCTGGCCTATCTGGCCCTGCAGCTGATGGTGCCCGCCGAGCGCGCGGTGGACCCGAACCAGATGTACCTGGTGGCCTATGACACGGTGTTCGGCCGCCCGGGCTGGGCGGTGGCGGCCACCGCGCTGCTGGTGATCGTGTCGCAGCTGAAGATCAACGTCACCAACGCCTATGCCGGCTCGCTGGCCTGGAGCAACTTCTTCGCGCGCCTGACCCACAGCCATCCGGGCCGCGTGGTCTGGGTGGTGTTCAACACCCTGATCGCGCTGCTGCTGATGGAGATGGAGCTCATCCAGGCGCTGGACCGGGTGCTGGGCCTCTATGCCAATATCGCGATCGCCTGGATCATGACGGTGGTGGCCGATCTGGTGATCAACAAGCCGCTGGGCCTGTCGCCGCCGGGCATCGAGTTCAAGCGCGCGCATCTCTACGATGTCAACCCGGTGGGCGTCGGCGCGATGGCGATGGCCTCGCTGCTGTCGATCAGCGCGCATCTCGGGGTGTTCGGTTCCATGGCCCAGGCCTTCTCGGCGCTGATTGCGTTGGTGACGGCCATGGTCTGCTCGCCGCTGCTCGCCTGGGCCACCCGGGGCCGCTACTACATCGCCCGATGCAGCGAGCTGTCCTACCAGCGCCTGAAACAGCATTGCGTGGTCTGCGAGCGCGAATACGAGGGCGAGGACATGGCGCAATGCCCCGCCTACCGCGGCGCGATCTGCTCGCTGTGCTGCTCGCTGGACGCGCGCTGCGAGGATCTGTGCAAGCCCGATGCCCGCCTGGCCGTGCAGGCGCGCGGCCTGCTGCAGCGGCTGCTGCCCCAGCGTCTCTGGCCGCTGCTGGACAGCGGGCTGATCCAGTACCTCGGGCTGATGGCCCTGGTGCTGCCGGTGCTGCTGCTGCTGTTCGGCCTGCTCTACCAGCATGAGCTGAGCCGGCTCGGCGCCGCGGCCGGCGCCGCCCTGGCTCCGCATCTGCGCGCCTCCTATGCCAAGGCCCTGGTGGCGCTGCTGCTGCTGTCGGGCGTGATCGGCTGGTGGCTGGTGCTGACGCACAAGAGCCGCCAGGTGGCGCAGGAGGAGTCGCGCCGCCAGAGCCAGGCCCTGCACGAGGAGATCGAGTCGCACCGCCGCACCGACGCCCAGCTGCAGCAGGCCAAGGTCGTGGCCGAGGCCGCCAACGAGGCCAAGACCCGCTACATCACCAGCATCAGCCACGAACTGCGCACGCCGCTGAACTCGATCCTCGGCTATGCCCAGATCCTCGACGAGGACGAGCGCATGCCGGCACACCGCCGCCAGGCCGTCACGGTGATACGCCGCGGCGGCGAGCATCTGCTGTCGCTGATCGAGGGCAGCCTGGACCTGGCCCGCATCGAGGCCGGCCGTTTCAAGCTGGAGCCCGGGCCCTGGGCCTTCGGCGAGGCGATCGAGGACCTGGTGCGCCTGCTGTCCCTGCAGGCCCGGGCCAAGGGCCTGGAATTCGTCTATGCGGCGCCGGCCGGCCTGCCGGAATGGGTGCGCGCCGACGGCAAGCGCGTGCAGCAGATCCTGATCAACATCCTGGGCAATGCGATCAAGTTCACGGCCACCGGCAGCGTCTCGCTGCGCCTGGCCTATTCCAACGAGATGGCGCGTTTCGAGATCGCCGACACCGGGCCGGGCATGAGCGCCGAAGAGCTGGCGCGGGCGTTCGAGCCCTTCGAGCGCGGCAACCAGGCCAGCGGCGCCGGCACCGGCCTGGGCCTGACGATCGCGAAGATGCTGAGCGATCTGATGGGCGGCGAACTGAAGGTGCACAGCATGCCGGGCGAGGGGACGCGCTTCGAGCTCAAGCTCTTCCTGCCGCGTCTGCACGAGGGCGCGCTGGCGATGCAGAAGCGGCGCGCGGCACGCATCGGCTTCGAGGGGCCGGCGCGGCGCCTGCTGGTGGTGGATAACGAGGAGGCCGATCGCCAGCTGCTGGTGAATGTGTTGGAGCCGCTGGGTTTCGAGCTGCGCATGGCGGCCGGCGGCGCCGCGGCGCTCGAAATTTTGCGCGACTGGCCCGCCGAGGCCCTGCTGCTGGACCTGGCGATGCCGGGCCTGGACGGCTGGCAGACCCTGGCGGCGATCCGCGCGCAGGGCCTGTCGGACGCACCGGCCGCCATCGTCTCGGCCAATGCCTTCGACCGCGGGCTGGAGAACGGCCTCGACATCCGCCCCGAGGACTTCATCCTGAAGCCGGTGCGGGTGGACGAGCTGCTGGACTGGCTGGGGCATCGGCTGAACCTGCAATGGCGGCTGCGCGAGCCCGCCGCCCCCATCGCCCCCATCGCTCCGACCTTGCCGGCGCTCGCGGTGCCGCGCGGCCTGCCTTCGCGCGCCAGCCTGGAGCTGCTGCAGCAGCGGCTGCAGCAGGGCCATGTGAAGGGCATCCGCGAGCAGTTGGACCGCATGGCCGCCGAGGATGGCGCCTGCGGCGATTTCGTCGCCGAACTGCGTGCGCTGGCGCGCGAATTCCAGCTGCAGGCGATGAGCCGGCTGGTGGCACGGGCCTTGCAATCGGAAGCGGGTGGAGACTAGCGTGACCGAAGACCACAACAAAGACCTGCTGCCCAATCCCCCCGTCGCCTCGCATGCCGAGCGCGTGCTGATCGTCGACGACGTGCCCGACAACCTGGCCCTCCTGCACGACTCGCTGGACGAGGCCGGCTACACCGTGCTGGTGGCCTTCGATGGCCAGGCGGCGCTGGAAAGCGCGGCGCAGCTGCCGCCCGACGTGGTGGTGCTGGACGCCGTGATGCCGGGCCTGGACGGCTTCGAGGTGGCACGCCGGCTGAAGGCCGACCCGCGCACCGCGGCAGCGCCGATCATCTTCATGACCGGCCTCTCGGACACCGAGCATGTGGAGGCGGCCTTCGCCGCGGGCGGCGTGGACTATGTGACCAAGCCGATCCGCCCGCGCGAGGTGCTGGCCCGCATTGCCGCCCATCTGCGCAGCGCGCGCGCGCAGCGCCAGGCCCGCAATGCGCTGGATGCCTTCGGCCACGCCAGCCTGGCGGTGCACGAGCAGGACGGCCGCTGCGTCTGGCAGACCGCGCTCGCGCGCCAGCTGATGGCCGAGTACTTCAGCGGCGGCCATTTCGAGCGCGGCCGCCTGCCGCCCGAGGTGCTGCTGTGGCTGCACCGCGAGGCGCTGCGCCGGCGCGCCGGCGCCGAGCCGGCCGGGCTGACCGTGTTGCCCCAGCTGGCCAAGGATGCGCGTCAGGACGCCCCGCTGTCCGCGCCCGGTTCGCGCGGCGCCAAGCGCCTGTCCTTCACGCTGCATGCGGTCGATCCCGACGCGCTGGGCGAGGGCCAGTGGCTGATCGTGATGCGCGAGGCCGACGATGCCGCGCTGCTGGACGGCCTGATCCACGGTTTCAAGCTGACGGCGCGCGAGGCCGAGGTGCTGTACTGGGTGGTCAAGGGCAAGACCAACCAGGACATCGGCGACATCCTCGGCTCCAGCCCGCGCACGGTGCAGAAGCATCTGGAGCATGTGTTCGAGAAGCTGGGCGTCGAGACCCGCACCGCGGCGGCGGCGCTGGCGATGAGCCGCGTGCGGGGGCTGGACGCGGGGCGCTGATGCACCGCCGTTGCACCGCCGTCGCTTCAGCGCGCCTTGACCGCGTATTCGGGCCGCTCCCGCAGCGCACCGATCTCGCGCCACCAGGCCTCGACCCGCTCGCGGTGCCGGCCATAGAAGGATCGCGACACGGCGGCGAAGCCGATGATCTGCTGCGGCGGCGTCGGTTCGACCAGCTCGAGCCTTGCGCTCCCGCTCTCGGCCAGCACCAGCTCGAGCTCGGCCTTGATCCCGATCACGACGTCGACCCGGCCGCGCTCCAGCTTGGCCAGCGTGTGCTGGCTGTCGTTGGCCGCCTCGTCGATCGGGATGGCGACGACCTGCAGCGCTTGCCGGACCACCGGCGCACCGCGCCGCACGCCGATCACGCTCGGCTGGGGCCCGACGAAACGCCGCCCGTCCCAACGAAAGGGATCGCCGCGGCGGCGCACCATGGCCAGGTTCATGACCACCAGCGCGCGGCTCATGTCGATATGGCCGTCGCGCTGCGGGAACTCGGCAACCGCGAGGTTCTCGGGCGCCGGTGCCACGGCCATGACATCGACCGCGCCCTGGCCCAGCAGCGCGCGGCAGCGGGCTCGCGGCATCACGACGAATTCGATCCGGAAGCCGACGCGCTGGCCCGCCGCGGCGGCCAGCCTTTCGGTCAGGCCCTGGAAACCGACCGGGTCAACATAGGGCGGCACCGCCTGCGGCGCCAGGCAGTAGCGCAGCGTTGTCTCGTCGCCGCCCGGCAGGGCTCGGCAGGTGGCGGCGACTCCCAGCAGCGCGCAGAGTGAAAGAGCCCGGATCATCGGATCGAGCATAGCGCCAAGCTCGAGGACTCAGCCGAGCAGCTCGCGCCCCAGGGCCTCGGCCACCTCGATGCCGTCCACGCCGGCCGACATGATGCCGCCGGCATAGCCCGCACCCTCGCCGGCCGGGTAGAGGCCCCGGACGTTCAGGCTCTGGTAGTCGCGGCCGCGCGTGACGCGCAGCGGCGAGGAGGTGCGGGTCTCGACCCCGGTCAGCACCGCATCCGCCATGGCGAAGCCCTTGATCTGGCGCTCGAAGGCCGGCAGGGCCTCGCGGATCGCGTCCAGCGCATAGCCGGGCAGGCTGCCGCGGCCCTTGGCCTGCAGATCGGTCAGGGTGACGCCGGGCTTGTAGCTGGGCTCGACATGGCCGAACTCGCGGCTGACCTGGCGCTTGATGAAATCGCCGACCAGCGAGCCCGGGGCCTTGTAGCCGCCGCCGCCCAGCTCGTAGGCACGGCTTTCCCAGATGCGCTGGAAGGCCATGCCGTCGAGCGGATTGACCGGGCTGCCGTCCGTCTTGCCGTCCTGGCGGTAGTCCTCGGGCGTGATGCCGACGACGATGCCGGCATTCGCGTTGCGCTCGTTGCGCGAGTACTGGCTCATGCCGTTGGTGACCACGCGCTCCGGCTCGCTGGTGGCGGCCACGACGGTGCCGCCGGGGCACATGCAGAAGCTGTAGACCGAACGGCCGTTCTTCGCGTGGTGCACCAGCTTGTAGTCGGCCGCGCCGAGGATCTCGTTGCCGGCATTGGGGCCGAAGCGGGCCGCGTCGATGATGCTCTGCGGGTGCTCGATGCGGTAGCCGATCGAGAAGGGCTTGGCCTCCATGTAGACGCCGCGCGCATGCAGCATCTGGAAGGTGTCGCGCGCGCTGTGGCCCAGGGCCAGGACCACCCGGTCGGCGCGCAACTGCTCGCCGGACGCCAAGGTCACGCCGCGGACATGTTTGCCGTCGGGCCCATCTTCGATCTGCAGATCGGCAACCTTCTGGTTGAAGCGGATCTCGCCGCCCAGCGACTCGATCTCGGCGCGCATCTTGATGATCATCGACACCAGGCGGAAGGTGCCGATATGCGGCTTGCTGACGAACAGGATCTCCTCGGGCGCGCCGGCCTTGACGAACTCCTGCAGCAGCTTGCGGGTGAGAAAGCGCGGGTCGGAGATCTGGCTGTAGAGCTTGCCGTCCGAGAAGGTGCCGGCGCCGCCCTCGCCGAACTGCACGTTCGACTCGGGGTTCAGCTCGCTCTCGCGCCACAGCCCCCAGGTGTCCTTGGTGCGCTCGCGGACCTGCTTGCCGCGTTCCAGCACGATGGGGCGCAGGCCCATCTGGGCCAGCACCAGGGCCGCCATCAGGCCGCAGGGGCCGAAGCCGACGACGACCGGACGCAGCTTCGATTCGTTCGCATAGAAGTCGGCCGGCGCATGGCCGACAAACTTGTACTCGGTGTCCGGCGTCGGACGGATGTTCTTGTCGCCTTCCAGGCGCTTCAGCAGCGCGGCCTCGTCGCCGGCCACCTCGCAGTCGATCGTGTAGGCCAGCACGATGGCGCTCTTCTTGCGCGCGTCATAGCCGCGGCGGAAGACGTTGAAGGACTTCAGCTGCGCGTCGTCGGCCAGCCCAAGGCGGGCGACGATGGCGGGACGCAGCTCATGCTCGGCATGATCGAGCGGCAGGCGGAGTTCGTTGATGCGGATCATGGTTAGCGATCAATGCATGTCTGGGTGGAAACGAAACAGGCCCGGGCGTCTAGACCGGGCCTGTGTCTTCGGTATTCGGTGTCAAGGCATCCGCCGGGCCGTCCCAAGGATGACTTGAGCCGATGTCATGGCCGGGCTTGCCCTGCCATGATCGGCGCCCCCTCGGGGGGCCGACCAGGTACCCCTGGGCGAGGGGTCAGCCGCTGTGCGGGCGCTTGCCCGGGTTCTTCTTGCTGCGGGTGTGCGAGCCGCGCTCCAGGCTGCTCTTCTGGCCGCGGCCTTGGGTGAAGGACAGGCCGGCGGGACGCGGGGTGGCGCGACGGTCGGCTTCGGTTTTGATCTTGTTGCCCATGAATGGCTCCGTAGAAAAAGACTGGCGGGGACCGGGTTGGCGCGCCAAGACGAAAGAGGCCGGCATTTTACCCGAGCCGGCGCAGGTCGCCCTTGCGACAGCTTTTGGCGCGGCGCAGGGCCATCATGGCGCCATGGGAACGCTTCATCTCGTCCGTCACGGCCAGGCCAGTTTCGGTGCGGCCGATTACGACCAGCTCAGCGAGCTGGGCGGCCGCCAATGCCGGCTGTTGGGCGAGTACTGGCGCGCGCGCGGCCAGCGCTTCGACGCGGTGCTGATGGGCTCGCTGAGGCGCCATGACCAGTCCTTCGCGGCGATCGCCGCAGGGCTGGGCGAGGCGCCGCGGCCGCTGGTCTGGCCGGGGCTTAACGAATACGACAGCGAGGCGGTGATCCATGCCATCCATCCCGGGCCGCTGGCGAAGCCGGTCGATGCCGAAGGCGTCAAGCAGCATTTCCGCCTCTTGCGCCAGGGCCTGCAGGCCTGGATGCGCGGCGCTACGCGACCCGAGGGCATGCCCAGCTATGCGGACTTCGCCGCCGGCGTGGCCGCTGCACTGGCCCATGTGCGCGAGCAATGCGCGGGTCAAGAGGTGCTGATCGTTTCCAGCGGCGGGCCCATCGCCACCGCGGTGGCCCAGGTGCTGGGGGCGCCGGGAGACACGGCCATCGAGCTGAACCTGCGCATCCGCAACAGCGCGCTGAGCGAGTTCGTGTTCAACCCCAAGCGCCACATGCTGCAGAGTTTCAACAGCCTGCCGCACCTGGACACCGAGGCGACCCGTTCCCTGCAGACCTACGCCTGACGCTCCGGGTCAGTCCTCCCGGAGCAGGCGGATCCCCACCAGCGTGTAGCGGGTGCCGGGATCGTTCCAGTTGCGGTAGGCGGCGCGGGCATAGAAGGCCCAGGTGTGCCAGGAGCCGCCGCGGCGCACCTTGACGCCGCCCTCGGCGGGCTTTTCCGGCCCCTGCGGATCGTCGACCGGTGAGCGCGCGTAGTAGTCGTCGCCATGCCAGTCGGCCACCCATTCCCAGACATTGCCATGCATATCGTGCAGGCCCCAGGGGTTCGGCGCGAAGCTGCCCACCGGTGCGGTAAAGGCAAAGCCGTCGCTGCCCCGCAGGGCCATGTCTTGCCAGCGCGGCCAGTGGCGGGCGCTGTCGGCGTCGAAGATGTTGGCGGCCTTCAAGAGGCCCTGCGGATCGTCGCCGGAGGCGTAGCGCGTGCGCGTGCCGGCGCGGCAGGCGTATTCCCATTCGGCCTCGGTGGGCAGGCGGTAGCGCCGGCCCTCGGTCTTCGTCAGCCAGTCGGCCAGGGCCTGGGCGTCGTGCCAGGTGACGTTGGTGACCGGGTGCGCGTCGGTCTGGGGAAAGCCGGGGTTGCGCCACGAGTAGCGCGGGCTGCGGCCCTCGAAGGCATCGCCGCGGCGGCTGCTGGCCGGGTCGTAGTCGGCGCGCCAGCCATAGCCGCCGCTGCCGTCGGCCTCGGATTCGGGCCGGTAGCCCGAGGCTTCGAGGAAGCGTCGGAACTGGCCCACGGTCAGCTCATGCTGGCCCAGCCAGAAGGGTTTGGTGATGCGCACCCTGTGTACCGGCCCCTCGTCGGCCAGCTGGTCGAAGCGCTCGCGCGGCAGCTGCGGATAGGCGGCGGCCAGGGCCGCGGGGCTTTCCTCGCTGCCCATCAGGAACTCGCCCGCGGGGATGCGGACGAAGGCCATGCCCAGGCTGTTGCGCTGGATGTCCTGGGCCTGGGCGCCGGGCAGGACGGAAAACTGGAGGGTGAGCAGCAAGGGCCATTTCATCGCCATCATGCTAGGCCCGTGCCGATGACGGAAAATCGGGCTTTGCTCTCTTGACTGCGATGTTCACGGATCTGATCACCCCGCCGCCCGCCGCCGAGGCCGACGCCCAGCAGCGCTTCCTGCGCCTGTTGCGGACGGCGCTGGCCGATGGCGGCTTCGTCAAGCTGCTGCTGAGCAAGCACGGCGGGGCGAAGGAGGAGCAGCTGGAGCGCCTGATGGTGCGCGAGGTGGCGCTGCGCGGCGAGCCGCACCTGAGCTTCCTGTGGCGCTACCAGACCAAGGACATCACCAAGAACCACGCGCTGGCCGAGGGCCTGGATCTGATCGCCGGCCTGCTGGGCAGCCAGTTCCTGAACGCCCACCTGCTGACCCAGGGCCAGGAGATCCAGCTGGCCTTCAGCCGCAAGGGCAGGCCCAGCCTGCGGGTGGGCAAGGCGGCCAAGGCCGAGCCCGCCCCGGCGGCCGCCACGCACGACAAGGAGAAGCAGCGCTATCTCGCGCTCGACAAGCCCTTCTGGACCGATCTGGGCCTGACCCACGAACCGGCGGGGAAGGGGAGCGAGCGCCAGCTGGTGCCGGCCATGTCGCGCAAGTGGAAGCAGATCAACAAGTTCATCGAGGTGATGAGCGCGGCGCTGAAGAGCAGCCCGCTGGCCGACAGCCCCGAGGTGCATGTCAGCGACTTCGGTTCCGGCAAGGGCTACCTGACCTTCGCGATGCACGACTGGCTGACGAGCGGCCTGGGCAGGCGGGCCGAGGTCAGCGGCATCGAGCTGCGCGAGGACATGGTGCGGCTGTGCAATGCCGCCGCAGCCGGGCACGCCATGGCCGGCCTGCGCTTCGTGCAGGGCGATGTGCGCCATTACCAGCCCGCGCGCCTGGACGTGATGATCGCGCTGCATGCCTGCGACATCGCCACCGACTACGCGATCCATCTGGGCCTGCGCGCCGGCGCCTCCATCATCATGTGCTCGCCCTGCTGCCACAAGCAGATCCGCCCGCAGATGCAGACGCCGCCGCTGCTGCGGCCGATGCTGCAGCATGGCATCCACCTGGGCCAGGAGGCCGAGATGGTGACCGACTCGCTGCGCGCCCTGCTCTTGGAGTCGCAGGGCTACGAGACCCAGGTGTTCGAGTTCATCGCGCTGGAGCACACCAGCAAGAACAAGATGATCCTGGCGGTGAAGAAGAGCGGCGCGGCACTGGCCGCGGCCGAGGCGCGCCGGCCCGAACTGCTGGCCCAGATCGCCGAGATCAAGCGCTTCTACGGGCTGCGGGAGCAATGCCTGGAGACGCTGATCCAGGAGGACGACGCGGCGCCGGCCTGCCCGGTCTGAGCCGGAGCCGGTTCCGGCGCTCCGGTCACATCGGCCCCGCGCGGGGCCGGCCGTGGCTCAAGCGGCGGCCGTGCGCGGCGCATCGCCTCAGCGATTCGGCAGCTCCGGCGCCACGCCCTGCTCGCCCCACGCCCTCAAGCCAGCGCTTGTCCGCGGTGCCGTCCTTGCCGTGCCTGGATTCAGGGGCGCTGGAGGGCGATCGTCAGGCAGTTCCGGCCGCCGACGCGCTCGTAATGGCAGGCGCTGGCGGCCTTGCGGGTCAGCATCAGGCCCAGGCCGCCGGGCCTGGCCTCGGCCAGCGAATGCGGCTCGGCCGGTGCCGGCGCCTGCAGCGGGTCGAAGGGGATGCCCTCGTCCTCGATGCGCAGCACGAGGGCATCGGGCTGCAGGGTCAGTGTCAACTCGGTGCAGTGGCGGCCGCCCTCGGGAAAGGCATGCCACAGCCGGTTCATCAGGGTCTCCTCGAGCACCAGTTCGAGCTTGAAGACCAGCCGCCCGGACAGGCCCTGACCCTCGATGAACTCGTGCATGCGCAAGCGAGCGGGCTCGATGGCAGCCAGCTCATTCGGAACGCTGAGCCGCAGCGCGGCAGGATCAGGCGGCGAGCTCGGCAAGGGCATCGGCTTCGGTGGGGACAAAGGGGATCAGCTGGTCCAGCGCCGCATCCTCGAACACCGAGCGCACCATCTCGTTGGCCCCGAAGAGCACCAGCTTCCCGCCCTTCACGCTCAGGCCGCGCGCCGCCGAGATCAGCAGGCGCAGCCCCATCGAGGCCACGAACGTGACCTCGGACAGATCGACGATGGCGTTGTCCTGCTGTGCGGCCACCGCGGCGGTGAAGCGTACGTCGATGCTGTCGGCGCCGGGCGCGTCAAGCCGTCCGCTCAAACGCACGCAGGTCACCGGGCCGTCGAGCTTGGTCATGGTCATGTCCACTGTCTTCATCTCCGATAGATGGGGGCTGCGGGTATTGCCGAGCGCAATCTTCCGAGTCTGCGCGGCTCATGTGACGGTTTGGTGACGCATTACCGATCGCTCATTCATGGGCCGCCGATCCGCCCGACGCGCCGCGCTTGATCAGCACGATGGTGATGTCGTCGTCCTGCGGCGCGCCGCGCGCATGTGCCCCGACCGCCTCCAGCAGGCGGGCGGACAGCTCGGCGGGGGAGGCCTCGCGGCAGTCCAGGACCAGCCGCTCGACGCGCTCCCGCCCGAACTGCAGGCCGTCGCCGTCGGCGTACTCGTAGATGCCGTCGGACAGCAGCACCAGCCAGTCTCCCTCGGCCAGCTCGAGCTCCACGGCCGGGCGCAGCTTGCGTATCGGCGCCGCGCCGAGGGGGAAGCTGGTGGCGGAATGGGCCGTGCATTGGCCCTGGGCCGCATGGAAATGCAGGATCGGCCCCTGGCCGCCGCTGAGAAAGCGCAGCCGGTGCGTCGACACATCGATCAGGCCCAGGAAGGTGGTGACGAAATGGCCTTCGGGCAGGGTCTGCACCAACTGGTCGTTGAGCTGGCGGAAGACGGTCTCCAGGTCGGCCCCCAGGCGCAGGGCCATGCGCAGCATCGCATGCATGCGCGTCACCGACAGCGCCGGCGCCACGCCATGCCCGGTGGCGTCGGCCAGCACCACCAGCAGCCCCTGCTCGATCAGGGCCAGATCGTAGGTGTCGCCGCCGGTCAGCGAGGCCGGCAAGAAGCTGCCGTGCATGGCATAGCCCGGCACCTCGGGCATCGTGGCCGGCAGGATGCTGCGCTGCATCGCGCTGGCCAGTTCCATCTCGCGCCGCAGCAGCTCGCCGGCCAGCAGGGCCTGGGCCATGCGGGCGCGCGACAGCGCCACCGCGCATTGGGCGGCCAGGGCGTCGGCGAGCGCCTCGTCCGCCGGATCGAACGCGCCGTCGTCGCGGTTCAGCAACTGCAGCACGCCCACCAGCTCGCCGCGGTGGTCGATCAGCGGCAGGGTCAGGCTGCAGCGCGTGTGGAAGCCGGAACGGCGGTCGATCTCGGGGTTGAAGCGCGGATCGGCATAGCAGTCCGGCACATTGATCACCCGGCGATCCCGGGCGCACAGGCCCACCAGGCCGGTGCCGACCGGCAGGCGGACCCGCTGCAGATCGCTGGCGACCTCGATATAGAGCTCGCCGCTGGCCGCATCGTGCAGCCATACCGAGGCCCGCTCGGCCCGCAGCACCCGGCTGGCGGCCGCGGCGACCTCCTCCAGCATGCGGTGCAGATCGAAGGGCGCCGCCAGGGCCCGGGTGACCCCGAGGATGGCCTCCATGTCCTGGAGCGACAGGCGCTGCGCCGCCGAGTGGGTCGTTTGCATGCGTCGATGATAAGTGGCCGCCCGAGGCTGCTGGCGTCGACCGCCGGCAACTACGCAGGATGGCGTATTCCCGAAAGAGCGGGGGCTCCCGAGACTCGGGCCAGTTGTTGCAGTAGCGCCCGACCGACTCAACCCCTCCCGAGGAGCCCCCGCCATGAAACCGATTTCCCGCCGCAGCCTGACCCTGTCCGCCGTCGCCCTGGGCGCGGCCGCCACGCTGGGCCTGCCCGCCCACGCCGCCGATACCATCAAGGTCGGCGTGCTGCACAGTCTTTCGGGCACGATGGCCATCTCGGAGACCGTGCTGAAGGACACGGTGCTGATGGCCATCGACGAGATCAATGCCAAGGGCGGCCTCCTGGGCAAGAAGCTGGAGCCCGTCGTCGTGGACCCGGCCTCGAACTGGCCGCTGTTCGCCGAGAAGGCCAAGCAGCTGATCGCGCAGGACAAGGTGGCCGCGGTGTTCGGCTGCTGGACCTCGGTGTCGCGCAAGTCGGTGCTGCCGGTGTTCGAAGAGATGAACTCGCTGCTGTTCTATCCGGTGCAGTATGAGGGCGAGGAGCTCAGCAAGAATGTGTTCTACACCGGCGCCGCGCCGAACCAGCAGGCGATTCCCGCGGTGGAATACCTGATGAGCAAGGACGGCGGGGCTGCCCGCCGCTTCGTGCTGCTGGGCACCGACTACGTCTACCCGCGCACCACCAACAAGATCCTGCGCGCCTTCCTGAAGAGCAAGGGCGTCGCCGAGGCCGACATCATGGAGGAGTACACCCCCTTCGGTCACTCTGACTACCAGGGCATCATCGCCAAGATCAAGAAGTTCGCCTCCGAGGGCAAGAAGACCGCGGTGGTGTCGACGATCAACGGCGACTCCAACGTGCCCTTCTACAAGGAGTTGGGCAACCAGGGTCTGAAGGCGACCGATGTGCCGGTGGTGGCCTTCTCGGTCGGCGAGGAGGAACTGCGCGGCGTCGACACCAAGCCGCTGGTGGGGCACCTGGCCGCCTGGAACTACTTCATGTCGGTGAAGAACCCGGCCAATGCCGAATTCACCAAGAAATGGGCCGCCTATGCCAAGGCCAAGAACATCCCGGGCCACAAGGACAAGCCGCTGACCAATGACCCGATGGAGGCCACCTACATCGGCTTCCATATGTGGGCGCAGGCGGTCGCCAAGGCCAAGAGTACCGACACCGACAAGGTGATCGCCGCGATGGCCGGCCAGACCTTCAAGGCGCCGGGCGGCTTCACCAGCACGATGGACGCGAAGAACCACCACCTGCACAAGCCGGTGTTCATCGGCGAGGTCAAGGCCGACGGCCAGTTCAATGTGGTCTGGAAGACGCCGGGTCCGGTCAAGGCCCAGCCCTGGAGCCCCTTCATTCCCGAGAACAAGGGCAAGAAAGACGAACCGGTGAAGGGCTGACCACCCCCTACGGCCTTCGGCCGCCCCCTCAAGGGGGCACCACCGGCGGACCGGCAAAGCCGGATCCGCGGTGGTCGCTTGATCTCTCGTGCTGGCCCTGGGGGCCAGCGCTCGATGGTGATTCTCTATGCGACGTTTGTTGATGCTTTTGCTGGCGGGGCTGCTGCTGGTCGGCGCGGCGCAAGCCCTGACCCCGGAGCAGGCGCGCGCGATCGCGGCGGGCGATACCGATGCTCGCATTGCGGCGCTGAACGAGGCCGCGTCCAAGGCGGAGACCGGGCTGGCGGCGTTCGTGCAGGCGATGCTCGACGACAGCGTCAAGCTGACGCCGACGCAGGTGCTGGTGTTCGACGGCGAGAGAGGGACCGTGGACGCCGCGACGGGCCGGCCGGCCACCCTGCCGGAGGATGCCGAGGATGTGGTCAACAACAACCGCATGCGCGGCGCGCTGCAGGCGGCGCTGGCCGCGCTCAAGCTGGCCTCGCCCGAACTTGCCGCGCGCCGCGAGGCGGTGGCCGAGTTGGCCAGGCAGAGCCTGGACGAGTCGCAGCTGCCGCTCTTGGACCGGGCGCTGGCGGCGGAGGGCGATGCCGGCCTGAAGGCGCGGCTGACCCTGATGCGCGCGGCCCTGGTCGTGGCATCGCCGGACAAGGCCAAGCGCCTGGACGCCGCGCGCCAGCTGGCGGAGGGCAGCAGCGAGCCGGCGGTCAGGAGCCTGCTGCTGGAGCGCTTGGCGGCCGAGCCCGATGCCGAGGTCAAGTCCGCGCTGTCGCAGGCCCTGTCCCGGCTGGAAGCGCGCCTGGCCTGGGGCGAGCGCCTGGGCCTGCTGTTCACCGGCGTCAGCCTCGGCTCCATCCTGCTGCTGGTGGCCCTGGGCCTGGCCATCACCTACGGGCTGATGGGCGTGATCAATATGGCCCATGGCGAGCTGATGATGGTGGGCGCCTACGCGACCTATCTGGTGCAGAACCTCTTCAGGGCCTGGCTGCCGCCGGGCCTGTTCGACTGCTACGTGCTGCTGGCCATTCCGGCCAGCTTCCTGGCCGCCGCGCTGGTCGGCGCGGTGCTGGAGCGCAGCGTGATCCGCTGGCTCTACGGCCGGCCGCTGGAGACCCTCTTGGCCACCTGGGGCATCTCGCTGGTGCTGATGCAGGCGGTGCGCTCGCTGTTCGGCGCGCAGAACGTGCCGGTCGAGAACCCGGCCTGGCTGTCGGGCGGCGTCGCGGTGATGAGCAACCTGACCCTGCCCTACAACCGCATCGCGATCATCGCGTTTGCCTTCCTGGTGCTGGGCGGCGTCGCGCTGCTGATCGCCAGGACACGGCTGGGTCTGTTCGTGCGCGGCGTCACGCAGAACCGCCGCATGGCCGCCTGCATGGGCGTCAATACCGCGCGCATCGACACCTATGCCTTCGCCTTGGGCGCCGGCATCGCCGGCCTGGCCGGCTGCGCGCTCAGCCAGGTCGGCAATGTCGGCCCGGACCTGGGCCAGAGCTATATCGTCGACAGCTTCATGGTCGTGGTGCTGGGCGGCGTCGGCCAGCTCGCCGGCACCGTGATCGCGGCGCTGGGCCTGGGCGTGCTGAACAAGCTGCTGGAAGGCGTCGCCGGCGCGGTGCTGGCCAAGATCATGGTGCTGGTCTTTATCGTCGTCTTTATCCAGAAGCGGCCCCAGGGACTCTTTGCGATAAAGGGCCGAGAAGCATGACCCACCCCCTACGCGCTTCGCGCGCCCCCTCAAGGGGGCAAGCCCGTAGGACCGGCGGAGCCGGATCCTCGGGCTTCGCTGGATCGAGCGATGTACGCGGATGGCAGAAATGATGAACGCTCCCACGACCTCCTCTTCCGTGCTGCTGCCCCAGGCGCCGCGCCTGCTTTCGGCCAAGGGCTGGGCCGCGGTGCTGGCCGCCGCGATCACCGTGGCCGTGCTGGTGCCGATGCTGAATCTGCTGGTGCCCGAGGGCCATGTCTTGCATCTGAGCGACTACGCGGTAGGCCTTACTGGCAAGATCATGTGCTACGCGATCTGCGCGCTGGCGATGGACCTGATCTGGGGCTATACCGGCATCCTGTCGCTGGGCCATGGCCTGTTCTTCGCGCTGGGCGGCTATGCGATGGGCATGTACCTGATGCGCCAGATCGGCCGCGACGGCAACTACCAGAGCGAGCTGCCGGACTTCATGGTCTTCCTCGACTGGAAGGCCTTGCCCTGGCACTGGGCCTTCAGCGATTCCTTCCTGTTCCAGATGGCGATGGTGCTGCTGGTGCCGGGCCTCTTGGCCTTCGTGTTCGGCTACTTCGCCTTTCGCTCGCGCATCAAGGGCGTGTACTTCTCGATCATCACCCAGGCCCTGACCTTCGCCGCGATGCTCTTGTTCTTCCGCAACGAGACCGGCTTCGGCGGCAACAACGGCTTCACCGACTTCAAGCGCATCCTCGGCGTGCCGCTGGCGCAACCCTCGACGCGCATGCTGCTGTTCGTGATCACCGGCCTGACCTTGATCGGCTTCTTCCTGATGGCGCGCTGGATCGTGCGGAGCAAGTTCGGCCGCGTGCTGCAGGCGATCCGCGATGCCGAGAGCCGCGTGATGTTCAGCGGCTACGACCCGCTGGCCTACAAGCTGGGCGTTTGGGTGCTGTCGGCCCTGATGTGCGGCGTGGCCGGCGCGCTCTATGTGCCCCAGGTGGGCATCATCAACCCCGGCGAGATGTCGGCCGCGGCCTCGATCGAGATCGCGATCTGGGCCGCGGTGGGCGGCCGCGCCACCCTGATCGGCCCGATCGTCGGCGCCTTCTTCGTCAACGGCGCCAAGAGCTGGTTCACCCAGGCCTTCCCGGAGTACTGGCTGTATTTCCTCGGCGCGCTGTTCATCGCGGTGACCCTGTGGCTGCCGAACGGTTTGGCCGGACTCTTCGGGAAGGGAAGCAAGACATGACCCCCGAGCTGATGGAGCAGGGCGCCAAGCTGCGCCAGGAGCACGCGGCGCTGCTCGCCGAGCCGCAGCAGGCCTCCGGCGGCCGCGCCGCGCCGTTCGGCCGGCTGCTGACCGGGGGCGAGCCGGACTTCGGCACCGGCGTGGCGCTCTACCTGGACGACATCACCGTCTCCTTCGACGGCTTCAAGGCGCTGAACCAGCTGAGCCTGATGATCGATGTCGGCGAGCTGCGCTGCATCATCGGCCCCAACGGCGCCGGCAAGACCACGATGATGGACGTGATCACCGGCAAGACCCGGCCCGATCGGGGGTCGGCCGGCACGGCCAGCTTCGGCCAGAACATCGACCTGCTGCGCCTGCGCGAGAACGAGATCGCCAAGGTAGGCATCGGCCGCAAGTTCCAGAAGCCCACGGTCTACGAGCAGCTCAGCGTGTTCGAGAACCTGGAGCTGGCGCTGGCCGCCGACCGCCGCGCGCGCGCCAGCCTGTTCGCCCGCCTCTCCGGTGCGCAACTGGACCGCATCGCCGAGCTGCTGCAGCTGATCCACCTGCTGCCCGAGGCCAGGACCCAGGCGGGCCTCTTGTCACATGGCCAGAAGCAATGGCTGGAGATCGGCATGCTCTTGATGCAGGATCCCAAGCTGCTGCTGCTGGACGAGCCGGTGGCCGGCATGACCGACGAGGAAACCGAGCGCACCGCCGAGCTGTTCCTCTCGCTGGAGGGCCGGCATTCGCTGGTGGTGGTGGAGCACGACATGTTGTTCGTCGACCAGCTGACCCAGGGGAAGAAGAAGGTCACGGTGCTGCACGAGGGTTCGGTGCTGGCGGAGGGGCTGCTGGCGGATGTGCAGGCGAATGAGAAGGTGGTGGAGGTCTATCTTGGGCGCTAGCGTTCTCAAAGTCCGCGCTGGTCGAGCGCCAGCGGGTACCCGCCGCCCTGCGTGTCCCCCGGGCCTGCGGCCCTCCTCCTTTACCTCCGGTCGGCGGGTACCCACTGTCACTCGCCCGGCAGGGTGCACCGCCGCGAACCCTGGGCGCAGAAAGCTCCGTGTCCGGGCAGATGACAGCCGGATACCCGCTGGCGTCGGCCTGCACGGCCTCTCGCAGGCCGAGTTGCACCATCCTCGACAGGAACGCACACATGCTGAAAGCCGACCAACTCCACCAGTACTACGGCGGCAGCCACATCCTGCGCGGCCTGTCCTTCGAGGCGCGGCAGGGTGAGATCACCGTGATCCTGGGCCGCAACGGCGTCGGCAAGACCACCCTGCTGAAGAGCCTGATGGGCGTGGTGCCGGTCAAGAGCGGTGCCTTGCGGTTCGACGGCCGGGACATTGCGAAGCTGCCGCCGTTCGACCGCGTGCGCCGGGGCATCGGCTATGTGCCGCAGGGCCGCGAGATCTTCGGCCGGCTGACGGTCGAGGAGAACCTGCGCATGGGCCTGGCCTACAAGAGCGGTGCGACCAAGATCCCGCCCCAGCTGTTCGAGCTGTTCCCGGTGCTCAAGGCCATGCTCCACCGCCGCGGCGGCGACCTGTCGGGCGGCCAGCAGCAGCAGCTGGCGATCGCGCGCGCGCTGGCGGCCGGCCCCAGGCTGCTGATCCTGGACGAGCCCACCGAGGGCATCCAGCCCAGCATCATCAAGGACATCGGCCGCGTGCTGCGCCAGCTGGCCGACGAAGGCCTGGAGATCGAGTCGGGCCGGCGCCAGCGCATGGCCGTGATCCTGGTCGAGCAGTACTACGATTTCGCCGAGCAACTGGCCGACCGGTACCTGGTGATGGAGCGCGGCGAGTTCGTCGCGCGCGGCCGCGGCGCCGACATGCGGCGCGACGGCGTGCGCGAGCGCGTCTCGATCTGAGCGGGCCGGAGGAAAAAAGCCCCGAGCCTGGGGCCCGGGGCAAGAGCGCTGTGGACACCGCCCGGGACGCCGGCACGGGGAGCGCCGGCGTGGGGCCGCGGTGTGGACAGGGGAAGCGCGTGCAGCGCAGGGCGGGGCATGCCGATGCATGCAGCCTGGGCGCTGAGGAGCCGGGCAGCTTTTCCTAGAAGCTGCTCCAGTCGCCGTCGGCCGCGGGGGCCGCAGCTGCTGTTCTGAGCGTGGCCGGCGCGGCCCGCGGTGCGGGCGCCGCCGCCACCGCGGCAGCATGGCGCTGCTGGCTGCCGTCCAGCTTGAAGCTGGCCACCGAGTCCAGCAGACGCGCGGCCTGGTGCTTGAGGCTTTCGCTGGCGGCGGCGCTTTCCTCCACCAGCGCGGCGTTCTGCTGCGTGGCCTTGTCCAGCTGGGTCACCGCCTCGCCCACCTGGGCGATGCCGGCGCTCTGCTCGGTGCTGGCGCTGCTGATCTCGCCGACGATGTCGGCCACGCGCTGCACCGAGTTGACGATGTCGTCCATGGTCTGGCCGGCGCGGTCCACCAGCTGGGTGCCGCTCTGCACGCGCTCGACCGAGTCGTTGATCAGCTTCTTGATCTCCTTGGCGGCCTCGGCGCTGCGCTGGGCCAGCGAGCGCACCTCGCCGGCCACCACCGCAAAGCCGCGGCCCTGTTCGCCGGCGCGTGCCGCTTCCACCGCGGCGTTCAGCGCCAGGATGTTGGTCTGGAAGGCGATGCCGTCGATCGTCGCGATGATGTCGGCGATGCGCCTGGAACTGTCCTCGATGCCACGCATCGTGCTGACCACCTGGCCCACCACCTGGCCGCCGCTCCTGGCTACCTCGCTGGCGCTTTGCGCCAGCTGGTTGGCCTGCTGGGCGTTGTCGGCGTTCTGGCGCACGGTGGAGCTGAGTTCCTCCATCGTGGCCGAGGTTTCCTCCAGCGAGGAGGCCTGCTCCTCGGTGCGGGCCGAGAGATCGCTGTTGCCCTGGGCGATCTGGGCGCTGGCGGTGGCCACCGATTCGGCGCCCTCGCGCACCTTGGCCACGGTGAGGGCCAGGGCTTGCTGCATGCGCTGCATGGCTTGCAGCAGGCGGGCGGTCTCGTCCCTGCCGTCGAACTCGATCTTCAGGCTCAGATCGCCACCGGCCACGCGGTCGGCCGCGTCGACGGCCCTGGCCAGCGGCCGGGTGATGGCGCGGATCAGGGTCAGGGCCAGCAGGATCGCCGCGCCGCCCGCCGCCAGGCTGACCAGCAGCAGCCACAGCGCGGCGGAGCGGTACACCTCCTCGCTGTGGGTGGCCGAGGCCTCGGCTCCCTTGTTGTTCAGCGCCACCAGCTCGGCCAGCGTGGCATTGGCTTCCAGGTAGGCCCGGCGCGCCTCGCCGGTCTGGATCTGGCGCGCCTCCTCTTCCTGGCCGTTGCGCACCGCCTCCAGGGCCTTCTGCGTCAGCCCCAGATAGACCTTCCACACGGTGCCGAACTTGTCATAGAGCCTGCGCTCGGCCGCGTCGTCGATCAGCTTGCCATAGGCCTCGCCGTTGGCCGCCAGGCTCTTGCCGGCATCGGCCATGTTCTGCTCGGCGATGCCGGTCTGCTCGTTGGTGGTGGCGGCCATCGCCTGCAACAGGCCGATGCGGAATTCGGCGATGTTGGTGTCCATCGCGCTGACATGGCGCACCGAGGGCATCCAGTCGCCGCTGATCGTGCGTGAATCCTGCTGCACCACCTGCAGGCGCGAGTAGGCGAACAGGGCCAGGATGGTCAGCAGGATGAGCATCATGGCAAACGCGGCCGAGAGCTTGGCCGCGATGCTCATGTTCTTGATGATCTGCATGGGGAAGCACCTCGCAATGAGGCACCCTGCGGCTGATGCACGGGTGCCGGTTCAGGGTTGAATCATCCCGGCAATCCCCGCCACCCGAAACCCCGATCAAGGCGGCGGATGCTGTGCATCTTCCCGGCTTGATCGGATCCCGACAAGCTCAGTGCAGGTCCAGCTTGAAGGCATTGGCCATGAAGGCCAGCATGTCGGCACGCTCCTCGATGAGCTTCGAGGTGGGCTTGCCGGCCCCATGCCCGGCCGCGGTCTCGATGCGGATCAGCTTGGGCGCCGGGCCGGTGTCGGCGGCCTGCAGCGCGGCGATGTACTTGAAGCTGTGGGCCGGCACGACGCGGTCGTCATGGTCGGCCGTGGTCACCAGCACCGGCGGGTACAGGCGCTGCGAGCGGATGGTGTGCAGCGGCGAATAGGCCTGCAGGGCCTTGAACTGCTCGGCATCGTCGGAGCTGCCATAGTCGCTGACCCAGGCCCAGCCGATCGTGAATTTGTGGAAGCGCAGCATGTCCATCACGCCCACCTGGGGCACGGCCGCGCCGAACAGCTCGGGACGCTGGTTCAGCACCGCACCCACCAGCAGGCCGCCGTTGGAGCCGCCGTTGATCGCCAGTCTGGCCGGCTGGGTGTACTTCTGCGCGATCAGCCATTCGGCCGCGGCGATGAAGTCGTCGAACACGTTCTGCTTGCGCAGCTTGGTGCCGGCCTCATGCCAGGCCGCGCCGTATTCGCCGCCGCCGCGCAAGGCCGCCGAGACGTAGACCCCGCCCATCTGCATCCAGGTGGCCGCTGTGACGCTGTAACCCGGGGTCAGCGGGACGTTGAAGCCGCCGTAGCCGTACAGCAGCGTTGGGTTCGTGCCGTCCAGCTTCAGGCCCTTGCGGTGGGCGATGAAGATGGGGAAGCGCGTGCCGTCCTTGCTGGTGACGAAATGGCGCTCGGTGACGAAGCGATCGGCCGGGAAGGCGGTGGCCGCGCGCTTGAACAGGCTCGCCCGGCCGCTGGCGGGCTCGAAGCGGTGGATCTCGGTGGGCGAGCTGAAGCTGGCGTAGCTGAAGAAGGTCTCGGCGTCGTCCCACTTGCCGCCGAAGCCCTTGGCCGTGCCCACGCCGGGCAGCGGCACCTCGGCGAGCTGCTTGCCGTCGGGGCCATGGACGCGCACCAGGGTGGCCGCATCGCGCAGATATTGCAGCAGGAAGCGCCCCCCCACGCCGGAGGCGCCGGTCAGCGCATCGCCGCTCTCGGCCACCACGGTCTGCCAGTTGGCAGGGTTGGCGGGCTCGGGGTGGTCGATGTCGATCGCGATCAGACGGCCGCGCGGCGCGTCCTTGTCGGTGCGCACATAGAGCTTGTTGGCGACCAGGGCCACGGCGTCGTACTCGGCGTCGAACGCCATCGTCAGCGGCCGGGGCGCGGCGCCGGCCACGAAGCCGCCGTTCTTCAGCGGCAGCAGCATCAGGCCGTTCTTGCGGCCCGAGCCCTTCCAGACATTGACGATCAGCGTGGATCCGTCATCGCTGAGCTCGGCGCCGAAGCCCCATTGCTTCTCGTCCTTGTTCTCCAGCACCAGGATGTCGGCCGACTGCTCGGTGCCGAGGCGGTGGTAGTAGAGCTTCTGGAAGTAGTTGGCGCCCGTCAGGGCCTCGCCGGGCTTGGGGGCGTCGTAGCGGGCGTAGAAGAAACCCCGGCCGTCCGGCGTCCAGGCCGCCTTGGAGAACTTCACCCACTCGATCTTGTCGGCCAGGTCCTGGCCGCTGGCCAGGTCGCGCACCTGCCAGCGCTGCCAGTCCGAACCGCCCACGGCCACGCCATAGGCCAGCAGCCTGCCATCCGGTGAGGGCTTGAGACCGGTCAGCGCCACCGTGCCGTCCTTGGACAGGGTGTTGGGGTCCAGCGCCACCTGCGGCGCGGCGTTCAGCGCGGTGGCGGTGTAGACCACGTCCTGCTGCTGCAGGCCGTCGTTGCGGGTCCAGAAGTAGCGATTCCCTTCCTTGAAGGGCACGCCGATCTTCTCGAAGTTGAACAGGCGGGTGTAGAGCCTGCGCACCGGCTCGCGCTGCGGCATCGCGGCCAGCACCGCGTCGCTCACCCGGTTCTGGGCCTGCACCCAGGCCTTGGTTTCGGCGCTGTTGTCGTCCTCCAGCCAGCGGTAGGGGTCGGCGACGCGCTGGCCATGGTAGACGTCGATCTGCTCGATCTTGCGGCTGTCGGGATAGCTCGGCCCGCCGGCCAGCGCGGCCAGCGAGCAGGCGGTGGCGCTCAGGGCCAATGCCAAACGGGATGCTCGAATCATCGGGGGTCTCGTCCTGGTGACCGCCGCTCGTGACGGCGTGACGCGCAGTATCTCAGGTCGCTGCGAGCGCGCCGGCGGGGCGGATGGGAGGCGGCACGAAAAGGTCGCGCTGCGGCATCGCGAACCAGTAGCCCTGCATCGCGTCGGCCCCTGCGGCGGCCAGCAGTTCGGCCTGGGCGTGCGATTCGATGCCCTCGACCACCACCTGGATCTGTAGCCGCGCCGCCAGCTCCAGGATGCATTCGGCCAGCGCGCGGGCCTGCGCGTCGGTCTCGATGTCGCAGATCAGGGTGCGGTCCAGCTTCAGCAGGCCGATCGGCAGCTGGCGCAGCAGGGCGAAGTTGGAGTAGCCGATGCCGAAGTCGTCCAGCGCGATATGCATGCCGGTGGCGGTCAGGGCCGCCAGCATCGCGCGCGTGGCCTCGATGTCCTGCAGCAGCGCGGTCTCGGTGATCTCGATCACCAGCGCGCTGGCCGGCATGCCGGCCTCGGCCAGCAGCGCGGGCAGGCGCTGCAGCGGCCAGGCGCTGCCGAATTGCGAGGGCGAGATATTGACCGACAGATAGGCCAGCCGCCCCGCCGCGACCAGCGGCGCGGCCTCGCGCAGCGCCCGGCGCAGCAGGCTTTCCATCATCTCGTCCAGCAGCCCGAGGCGTTCGACCACGTCGAGGAACAGGCCCGGCGGGCGCAGCTCGCCGCTGGCGGTCAACCAGCGCGCCAGCATCTCGGCGCCGGCCTGCTGGCCGCTGCGGTAGCGCACGATGGGCTGGTACCAGGGCAGGAAGCGCTCCTCGGCCAGGGCCCGGCGCACCTCGGCCTCCAGCGCCGTGCGCTGCTCCAGCGCGGCACGCAGCGACAGCTCGAAGGAAGTGACGCGGGCGCGCCCCGCGCGCTTGGAGGCATACAGGGCCAGGTCGGCGTCGCGCAGCAGGGCGTCGGCGGGGGCGCCGGCCGGGCCGGCCTCGGCCAGGCCGATCGAGCACAGGCAGGGCACGTTGCGGCCGTCGATCGCCAGCGGCTGGCACAGATTGCGCAACAGGCGCTGGGCCATGCGCAGCAGGCCGTGGTGGTCGCGCACCGCGCGCGCCAGCACCGCGAACTCGTCGCCGCCGAGCCGCGCCACCAGGTCGCGCGGCCTGACCGTCTCGGCCAGGCGACGCGCGAACTCGATCAGCAGGGCATCGCCGGCCGCATGGCCCAGGCTGTCGTTGACGGTCTTGAAGTCGTCCAGGTCCAGCAGCAGCACGGCCACGCCGCGGGCCACCGCCTGCGGGTCGGCCAGTTCCTCGGCCAGCTGGCGCGAGAAGGAGGCGCGGTTGGCAATGCCGGTCAGGGTGTCGATCTCGGCGCGGTAAAGGGCATGCTGGCGCTCCGCCGAGAGCTCCCGGGTGCGCTCCTCGACCCGGCGCTCCAGGTCCAGGGCCAGTCGGGCGAGGCTCTGGTTGGCCTCGTAGAGTTGCAGGGACTTGCTCTCCAGCAGGCGTTCGGCCTCGCCGCGCGAGCGCCGCTCGCGCTCGAGCCGCTGCTCCAGGCGCCGCAGGCGCTCCTGCAGTTCGGCCGTCGACGCGCCGTCGGGCTCAGAGGCGCTCGATGACAAAGCGGGTGCCCTCTGCATCGCCGGCCTCCAGGGGGCTGCTGCTCACCCGCACCGCGACTCCGAAGCGGCGCGCCGAGCCGAGGATCAGCCCTTCGGCCAGGGCCCCGAGGCGGCGCGGGCTGCGGTACTGCATCACCAGGACCGCGGGCTCGCGCCGCTCGATCCTGAAGCTGGGCAGTTCGGCGTCTGGGTAGAGCTTGCGTACCTCGACATGGATATGGGCCTCGATGCTTTCCAGGAAGTCGAAGAGATCCTTGCTGCGGGCAAAGAAGGCCGGGTACTGCTTCGCGAAGCGCCCGCTGAGGTGTTCGCCGAAGCTGCGCAGCAGGGCCGGCACCGGCTGTTCGCTGCGCACGGCCAGGGCCTGGCAGAGGCTGACCATCTCGTCGTGGCTGTAGGTGCCCACCGCGGTGTAGGCGCCGCCGCTGGGCAGCTGGCTGGCGGCGATGATGTCGTCGACCATGTCCTCGCCGAAGCGCTGGGCGACGAAATCCAGGAACTCGGTGAAAACCACGCCCTTCATCATGCCCCCCAAGGCGGTACGGCTTATTGCCCTGCTATGCGTCTACTGTATGCGCAATGCGCACCGCGGCAAACGGCCTTATGCGGGGGGGCCGGGCGGGAGGCTTCAGGTGCGCCAGACCCGCGGCGGGCAGGGCCCCAGGCCCCAGGCCGCGCGCCGCCAGGCGGCCCTGACGCGGGCCAGCAGCGCCATCGCGGGCTCCACCCGGTCGGCCAGCAGGCGCAGCACCACCACGCCGCCCTCCGGCGCGGTGCAGCCGGCGCTGGCGCGCAGCAGGGTGTCGGCGTCGATCTCGGCGCGCGCCGCTTCCAGCAGGGCCTCGCGCCGCGCGCCGGGCAGCCCCGAGCCCGCGGCGAACCACAGGCTGGCCAGCACCTTGCGGCCGGCCAGGCCCAGCGGCGAATCGAGCAAGGCCCGGTCGTCGGCGCGGATCAGGCCGCGCTCCAGCCAGCGGCCCGGCAGTTCCAGGTGCTGCTGGTAGCGGCCGCGTCGGAAGGCCAGGTTGGCGGCCGGCAGGCCCAGGGCCAGCAGGTCCCAGCCCAGCATCTCGGCGCCCGGCGCCAGCTCGAAGACCATGCGGTTCTCGGCCAGCGCGCCGTCGTAGGCGATGGTCTCCAGCGGCAGCCATTCGAGCCGGCTGCCCGGCGCCAGCCGGGCGCGCAGGCTCTGGCAGGCCGGCTCGCCGGCGCTGCGGTAGAAGCGCGTCGCGCCGGGCGTGGTGAGCAGCGCATGGCTGCCCTCGGCCAGCGTGGCCTCGATCTCCAGCCGGTCGCCGCCGACGATGCCGCCGGGCGGGTGCACCAGCACATGGTGGCAGATACCCGGCCCCTCGGGGTAGAGGCGCTGCAGCACGCGCAGCGGCCCCTCGTGCCGGTCCAGCGCGATGGTGCGCCCGGTACTCGCATCGCGCCGGTAGTCCAGCGTCAGTCGTCCATGCCATGCCATGTCGGGGAGCTTAGCAAGAGCCGTGCGCGCGGCGACGCTTGCAATGTTTTGCAGCACCGTATGCACGCCCTTGCATCGTGTAGCCCTGGCCTCCTGCAGTCCTACGGACGCAGCCGGGCTGGTCGGACGGACGCAGGCCCCGCGGCCGCCCAGACTGGCTCTATGCGTGGCCGGAATTCTCCGCTCGCGTGGCAAGCCGCTGTTGAACCTCCTGGATGAAAGGACCGTCGTATGAAGATGAGCAAGCTGACCCCTCTGATCGCCGCCTCGATGCTGCTGGGTTCGGGCTGGGCCCTGGCCGATGCCTACCTGGATCCGCCCTTGGTGCCGGCCACCGACCCGGAGCCGCCGCGCAAGCCGCACGACCCCGACGCCGCCCTGAGTCGCGCCGAGGTGGTGGCCGATCTGAACCTGTGGCGCAAGGCCGGCCTGGGCACGCCCGATGGCGACGCGGCCGGGGAGCGCGGCGCGCAGTCCGAGCAGCAGGCCCGGCTGGAGCGCTACATGGAACTGCGCGACAGCCCGGTCTTCCTGGCCGAGGTGGAGCGCGTCGAGCGCGAGCGCATGGCCCAGGCACGCTGAGGCCGCGACCTTCATTTCCCGCAACCGAGCACAAGGAGTACGCCATGAGCATCGGCAATCCCGTCATTGCCTCCGACAAGGTCGAAGGCACGGCCGTCTACAACGCCCAGGGTGAGAAGCTGGGCAGCATCGACAACCTCGTGATCGACAAGCGTTCCGGCCTGGTGCGCTACGCGGCGCTGGAGTTCGGCGGCTTTCTCGGCATCGGCACCGACCGCTACCCGATCCCCTGGAGCCTGCTGAAGTACGACACCGGCCTGGACGGCTATGTCGTGCCGCTGCAGCAGTCGCAGCTCGAGAAGGCGCCGAAATATGCCGACGACCGGACGCCGGACTACACGGACGACTATGGCCGCAAGGTCTACGACTACTGCGGCGTCACCTGGTGAACCGGCGGCGCCCGCTGCCCCTAGCCCCGGGCCTTGAAGGCCGCGTGGAAGGCCACGCGGCCCCGGGGCCAGGGTGCCGTGCCGAAGGCCAGGGCCTGGAAAAACTGGGGCGGCACCTCCGGCAGCACGAGTTCCGGACGGGCCACGAAGCCGAAGCGGCCATAGAAGGCCGGATCGCCCAGCAGCACGCAGCCCGCGGCGCCGCGCTCGCGCAGCGCCGCCAGCGCGGCATGCATCAGCCGCGAACCGATGGCCCGCCCTTGCAGCGGCGGGCTGACCGAGATCGGTCCGAGGCCGAACCAGCCGCCGCTGCCGTCCGAGAGGGTGACCGGCGACAGCGCGACATGGCCGGCGAGCGCGCCGTCCAGCTCCGCCACCAGGGACAGCGCGAGCGCATGCGCCGCGCGCAGCGCGCGGACGACATGCTGCTCGGTGTGGCTGCTGTGCGGGGCCGTGCGGAAGGCCAGCTCGGTCAGGGCGCCGATCGCCTCGGCATCGGCCGGCGTCTCGGGGCGGATCAGCAGGGCATCTTGGTTCACCGGCCTATCCTAGCCCCCTAGCCCCGCGCGCGATCAATGCCCGGCGTGCTTGCCGCCCTCGACCGGCAATACCCGCAGGCGCGCCGCCGGCAGCTTCGGCCCCTCGCCCGGCTGCCCTTCGGCCGGTACCTCGGTCCAGGCCTGTTCGCCCCTCACGCAGCGCTGCAGCACCTTGAACCACAGGGTGCCGGGCCGCTCGGGCAAGGTGGCGCGCAGCACGAACTCGTCGAACCAGTCGTCCTGCAGCTGGTTCGCCTCGCCCTGGGCCACCCAGCTGACCTCGACCACGCCCTCGGTGACCGATTTGCCATGGCTTTCGTAGGGTTGGGCCAGCCTGGCCTTCCTGACGCTCAGGGTCCAACCCGGCTTGGGTTGGGGTTTGGCGCCGCGCAGGCCCTCGGGCAGCTGCACGGTGATGGCGGTGGTGGGCGAGCCGGCGCAGCCATGGCCGACGCGCAGGGCCGCCCGGTAGGCGCTGCCGGCCGGGGCCTGGGGCTGGTCCAGCGCCACATGGGCCCGGGCCGCCCCGGTCAGCAGCAAGAGGGCGAGGGAAAACGGATGGTGCTTCATGGGCCGTCTTTCGTCAGAGGTCAAAACGCAGCTCGGCATGGAAGGTGCGCTGCGGATAGGGGTGGAAATTCCAGTACTGGTAGTTGTTCAGGTTGTCGATGCCGCCGGCCAGGGTCCACTGCTTGCCGATGCGCCACTGGGCGCGCAGGTCGGTGCTGAAGTAGCGGCTGGCGCCCTGATAGGCGAAGCCGTTGGGATCGCTGTTGTCCAGGCTGCTGTACTGGCGGCCGCTGTAGCGTGCGGCCCAGGTCAGGGCCAGGTCCTCGCGGGCCTGCCAACTGGCCACCAGGGTGGCGCGCCAGCGCGGCACGCGCGGCTGCCATTTGCCTATCGTGTCGCCCGGCACGAGCACATAGCCGCGGTTGGCCAGGATGCGCGAGTCGGCATAGGTGAGGCTGCCCTGCAGGCTGAGCTTGCGCAGCGGCGCGGCGAGCGGCGTGCTGCCGGCCAGTTCCAGCCCGCGGGTGCGGATGCGCTCGATGTTCTGCACCGTGTTGGCATTGGTGGCGGGGTTGAGCTGGGCGTAGAGCGCGTCGCGGCTGTCCTCCTGGAAATAGGTGAGGCGCAGGCGCTGCTCGGGCGCCTCGCCCAGCCACTCGGCGCTCAGCTCGCTGGTCCAGCTGCGCTCGGGCTTGAGGTCCGGATCGTTGTTGATCGCCTGGCCCTGGTTGTTGAAACCGCCCTGGAACAGCTCGCTGACCGTCGGATAGCGGATGGCCCGGCCGGTGCTGGCCTTCAGCACCCAGGCGTCGCCGAGGCTCCAGGACAGCGCGGCCTTGGGCGACAGGTCGCTCGCGCGGCGCGCCGGGTGCTGCAGCAGGTTGGCGCCGCTGCTGCTGAGGCCGCGGCGGGCCCGCCATTGCTCGGCGCGCAGGCCCAGCACCGCGACCCAGTCGGGCGCGAAGCGCCAGGCGTCCTGCAGGAACAGCGCGGACAGCTCGGTCTCGCCCTCGAAGCGCGAGGCGGGGCCGGCGCTCGGCTCGCTCCAGCGCCAGTCGCTCAGCGCATAGACGCGGTTGCGCAGCCGGTAGCGCTCCTGCGCGGCGCCGAAATCCAGATGATGTTCGGCCGCGGCGGCCCAGCTGCCCTTGGCGCCGACGGTGGTCCAGCCGGTGCCGGCCTGGTCGGTCAGCCGGCCGGCCTCGGGCAGGGCGGCGCTGCTCGGGGCATAGGCGCGACCGGCGTCGCGGCGGTAGTCGTAATGGCTGGCCGAGAATTCCCAGTTGAGGTCGGGCCGGCCGCGCTGGCGCAGCGTGAAGGCGCTCATCAGATGCTGCAGATCGTCGCGCGTGCGGCCGAAGTCGGACGCGGACAGCGTGTAGCGCTGGCCGCCGATGAGCACCGCCTGGCTGAGGCCGCCGCCATAGCGGTGGTCGACCGGCCGGCCGTCGGCATCGCGCAGCCAACTGCGCGAGCCGCCGTCGCTGGCGTTGTCCCACAGGCCCAGCAGCAGGCTGGCGCTCAGGCCCGGCGCGATGTCATAGGCCAGCTTGAGCTTCAGCTGCTCCTGCACGGTCTCGTATTCGGTGGCGCTGCCGATCAGCCACCAGTCCTGATTGCTGCGGTTGCGTCCCGGTAGCGCGCCGCTGACGGCCAGGCCGCTGCCGCTGGCGCCGCCGGCCAGCGGCTTGGTGGCGAAGGTCTGCGGCTGGCCATGGCTGTCCAGGCGCGCGGCGTGGAGCCACCAGGACCAGGCGCCGGCGCGGCTGCCGATCGCGATGCTGGCCTGGGTGGCGTCGAAGCTGCGGTCCTGGCCATAGAGCTCGTTGTCCTGGCGGCTGTAGCCGAGGCGTGCATGGGCCTCGAAGCGGGTGGGCATGCGGGTCTGGTAGTCCACCACCGCGCCGACCGCATTGCCCGAGTAGGCGGCCGAGAAGGGGCCGTACATCACGTCGACGCGGGCGATCTCCTCCGGCGTGACCATGCCCCAGCGCGGCGTGAAGGCGGCGCCGTTGCCCAGCAGATTGGACAGCGGCACGCCGTCGGCGAACACCAGGGAGCGCGCGCTGTTGCCGGTGCCGCTGGCGCGGGTGGACAGCACCGCATGGTTATAGTCGCCGATATAGCGCTTGCGCACCAGCAGGCTGGGCAGGTATTTGAGCGCGTCCTCGGCATCGGTGGCATTGATCTGACGCGCCAGCTCCTCGGCGTTGATGCCCTCCAGGGTGGTGGGGATGCGGGTGGGCAGCGAGCTGGCGATGCTGCTGCCCTCGACCACCACCAGGCCGAGGCGACGCGGCGGGACCACGGGAACCGTGGCGGCGTCCGCGGCAGCCTCGGGTTCGGCGGCATCGTCGCCGCAATCGACGCAGGCGCGGGCGGCGGGGGATGCGCTCAGGCCGGCCAGCGCGAGCAGGCAGGCCAGCCCGATGCGACTGGGGGCGGCATGCGGATGGTGTTTCATCGCAGACTCCGGATCGTTTCGAATACTGGGAGACCGGGCCGTTTGCGGGTCGTTCGCGGCGGGCCGGTCGGCGCAGGGATCAGAAGCGGTGCGGAGGCGGGGCGCGGGCCGGGGCGGCCCGCCAGGCATGGGGCGTGAGGGCGGCGCCGAGGAAGCGCTCGGGCAGGGCCTGGCGCAGCCCGGTGGCCAGGGCCAGCAGCGGGGCGGGCGGCGGAGGCAGGGCCGGCGCGGCCTGCTGCAGCCGGCACCAGGGGCAATGCTCGGCGTCGCCGGCGCTCAGCGGATCGGCGGGAGCCTGCTTCGCGCTGCTGGCGGCGCTGGAACAGATCTCGGACCACAGCGCCGGCCGGTCGGCCGTGGCGATGCGCAGCAGGGCCGGAAACAGCGCCGCCAGCAGCAGGACCGCGATCGCGATCCAGGCCGTCGGGGCCGCCGTGCCCTGCCGCCTTGTCATGGCATCAATGCTTGTGCGGGTGGGCCATTTCGGGTGCCGGCGCGCGCGCCGGGGCCTTCAGCTCCAGGGTCTCGCGCTTGCCGTCCCTGGCCTCGAACACCAGGGTCAGCGGCACCTCGTCGCCGGGCTTCAGCGCGGTCTTCAGGTCCATCAGCATGATGTGGTAGCCGCCGGGCTTGAACTCGACGGCCTGGCCGGCGCTCAGCTCCAGCGCCGGCAGCGCGCGCATCTTCATCACCGTGCCCTCCATCTTCATCTCGTGGATCTCGGCCACGCCGGCGGCCGGCGAGCGCACCTCGACCACGCGGCCGGCCTGGCTGGCACTGAGCTGCATGAAGGCGCCGGTGGCCTTCTGCTGGGCGACGGTGGCGCGCACCCAGGGCTGGCTGACCTTCAGGGACTTGGACTGGGCCTGGGCCTGGGCGCCCGGTGCGAGCAGGCCCAGGGACAGGGCGGATAGGGCGGACAGGGCGGACAGGGCGGCGGCCCAGCTGCGGATGGGGGGCATGGTCTTCTCCATGGAGGCGGGGGTCGGCCGCGCTGATGCGGCCTGGCGAAAAGGCGCCCGAGGGAGGGCGCCGGCGAAACGGCGCGTCGAGGCTCAGCGCGCGGCCGGTGGCGCGCGGGCGTGGCTGGTGGTCCAGGCGTGGCCGGTGGCGGCCGCGCTGAGGAAGCGTTCCGCGACGGCATGGCCGAGATCGGCACGCAGGGGCGTGGCGGCCGCGGGTGGCGGCGGGGCCAGGTCTTGATGGGCCTGCAGCGAGCACAGCGGGCAATGCTCGAACAGCTGCCGCGGCTCGTCGCCGCCCGGCTGGGGGATGTTGCCCGAGCTGCTGCAGACCTGACCGCTCAGCAGCGGACTAGCGCCGCCCTCGTTCATCGCCTGCGAGATCGCGGGCGCCAGCGCCATCAGCCAGAAGGTCAGGACGACCATCCAGCGGCTGAGCAGCGAGGGGCGGGGCAGGTTGGGCACGGCCGCATTCTAGCGGCCGGCCGCGCGACCTCGGCGATGATCGCGCCGCACCTCGCTTTGTGGCGCCCCTAAGCGGCGCAAGAAGGCGCCCGCGGCGCGTCGGCCGGCCGATCCGCTGGGCGCGAGCCTCGGCGAGGTTCGGGGCGCTGGCGGCGGCGCAGTAGCATGCCGCGATGGATTCCCTGATCGCCGCCGCCGCGCGCGCCCTCGCCGTCGGCGACGCGCTCGCCGCCCTGAAGCGCATCGGCCTGCGCGACGACCCGCCGGCGCTGGCGCTGCGCGGCATCGCGATGGCCCAGCTGGGCGAGCACCGGCGCGCCCGCGAGC